>JAYTQA010000481.1:0-16847 GCA_043746955.1 bacterium
GTTTGCGTTTGATAAGAACCAAACAACCGCTTTAGGTCTTTGTTTTTGCACGCATTTCATCCGAAAACCGCTTCACACTTTTCGGAATGCGCTCTAAGCTGCGGTTTGCCGCTTGCCCTAATCCTGCAGCCGGAGGTTTGACCGCCCCAGTCAACCCGCCCGCATAAGCCCGCGTAAGATGGCGGGTTCAACTGCACCCCCGATGTTTCGCTTGTGTTGACCGCAGCGGTGGACCGACCAGGGCAGGTTGGGGTTGAACGGCAGCCTACTCCGCCGACCTCAACTCCTGCGCGGGCCTGACCGAAATCGGCGCAATCGCAAACACCAGCCCGGCGAGCAGTGTGGCCGCCATCCCGCCCAGAACAATCGCCAGCGCCGACCACGGCTCGAACCGATAGGGCAAATCCATCACCAGCCGCAGCACGGCCCAACCGCCAATCCCGCCGGCGAGGGTCGCCACCAGCCCCGCCGCCGCACCCATCAGGGCTGACCTTAGCGCGAAACTCGCCAAAATCGCGCCACGCGTCGCCCCGAGCACCTTCAGGATCGCCGCCTCCTGCATCCGGCCCCGCACACCTGCCGCAGCCCCGCCGATCAGCACCACCAGCCCGGTCACCAGCACCGCACCGGCCGCAATCACGGTGGCGGTGGCAATCGCCCCCAACGCCGCCACCGCCCGCGCAATCGCCTCTTTCACCGAAATCGCCGTGATGTTCGGAAATGCCTTCGACGTATCGCGCAAAATCGCCGCCTCCGCGCCGCCCTCCGCATAGACCGTGGCAATCGACGAATGCGGTGCCCCCGCCACCGCAGAGGCATTCATCACCATGACAAACCCCATTGCAGCACCGGAAAAATCCACCTTGCGGAACGAGGTGATCGTGGCCGCAATATCGCGGCCAAGGATGTTGACCACCAGCTTGTCGCCCAGCTTCAGCTTCATCTCGCCAGCCTCTTCGGCGGCAAAGGAAATCTGTGCCGGACCGGTATAACCCTGTGGCCACCATTGCCCCGCTGTGACCTTGGTGCCCGGTGGCGGGCTGTCGGCAAAACTGATGCCCCGGTCGCCCATCACCACCCAATGATCGCCCACCACGTCCCTTGCTTTGCGCCCGTTGATCATGGTCAAAAGCCCGCGCAGCATCGGCGCACTTTCCACTTTGGAAACTGCCGGATTGCCATGCATCAGGTCCAAAAACGGCTGCACCTCGGCATCCTGCAGATTAATAAAGAAGAAACTCGGCGCCTTCGCTGGCAAATCCCGCGCGATCGCGGCGCGAAAGTTCGCATCAATCTGGCCCACCACCGCCAGCACAGAAAGCCCCAACCCCAACGACAACACCACCGCCAGCGCCTCTGACCTCGGCCCGCCAATCGCAGCCAACGCCCATCGCACCCCCGGTCGCCGGTCGACAAACCGCCGCCGCGCCAGCCAGCGCGCCAGCAGCTTCAAGCCGAACCCCGCCAAGGCCAGCACCACCAGCGCCGCAAACACCCCGCCGAGCGTGCCCAATGCCAGCGTCGCACTCCCCGAAAACCACACCGCCCCGCCGACAAACAGCACCAATAGGCCCGCCATCGCGGCCAGATGCACGGCTTTGGGCCAGACCCGCGCCGCAGCGCCTCGGTACAAGGAAGCCGCCCCCTGCCGGACCGCCTGCGAAAGCGGCCACACGGCGAACAACACCCCGGTCACTAGCCCATAAAACGCCGCCTGCAACAGCGGAGCCGGATAGAGCGCAAACTTCGCCGGGAACGGCAGCACGCCCGCCAAAAGGGGAGCAGCCAGCAACGGCGCGCCGCCGCCCAGCACCAACCCAATCGCCACGCCCAATCCAGAGATCACCGCGATCTGCAGCAAATACACCCGCAGTACCAACCGCCCCTCGGCCCCCAAAACCTTGAGCGTGGCAATTGTGGCCACCCGCGCCGCCATGAACGCCCTGACCGCCGAGGCCACGCCGACCCCGCCAACCGCCAACCCCGCCAGCCCGACCAGAATTAAAAATGACCCCAGCCGAGCCACAAAAATCTCCACGCCGGGTGCGGCATGGCGTCGGTCGCTCCACCGCATCCCCTTGTCGCGGAAAGCCGTCTCCGCCGCCGTCTTCAACGCCCCAAGGTCGGCCCCGGCAGGTAATACCAGCCGATAATCCGTCTCATAGAGCGTCCCCGGCGCAATCAGCCCCGATTTCGCCAAATCAACCGTTCGCACCAATGTCCTTGGCCCGAGCGCGAGGCCGACGGTCGCACTGTCCGGCTCGCTCAGCAACACCGCGCCCAGCCGAAACGCCTGCACCCCGAGTTTGAACCGGTCCCCGACCTTCAGGCCCAGCCGGTCGGCCAGAACCTTCTCCAACACCCCGCCCGGCACCCCATCTCGCACCGCAAACGCGTCCGCCAAAGACCCCTGATCCAATCCCACCTGACCCAAAAGCGGCCAGAAGTCATCCACCGCCTTGACCTGGGTCAACGCCCGGTCGCCCTCCGTCACGGCCATCGAGCGGAAGTCGACAATCTCTGACACTTTCGCCGCATGGGCACTCATCCAGGCTTTTTCCGGGTCATTGGCAAACCGATAGGTGAAGTTCATCTGCGCATCGCCGCCCAAAATCACCGCGCCTTGATCCGCCAGCCCGCCCTCGATCGCCGCCCGCAGCATGCCCACCGCCGCAATCGCAGCCACGCCCAATGCGAGGCACAAGATCAGCACCCGAAACCCCGCCAGCCCGCCGCGCAACTCCCGCCGCGCCAAGGTCCAAGCCAATCCCCAACTCATGCCAGCGCCCAACTCATGCGAGTGCCCATCGCATGGCCGTGCTCCCCGAGCGCTATTCCCCAACTCATGCCAATGCCCAACTCATGCCAGCGCCCGACCCATGGCCGTGCTCTACGCGCGCTCCCCATCTCATGCCAAACGCCCATCCGCCAGCTTGAGCACCCGGTCACAGCGTGCGGCCAATTCCGGCGCATGGGTCACCATCACCAAAGTCGCACCATGCCGGTCGCGCAAGCCAAACAGCAATTCCATGATCGCCGCGCCGTTCACCGCATCCAAATTCCCGGTCGGCTCATCCGCCAGCACCAGCTTCGGCCGCCCCACCGAGGCCCTTGCCAAGGCCACCCGCTGCTGCTCCCCGCCCGACAGCTGGCTCGGATAATGATCGCCCCGCGCGCCCAAGCCTACCGCCTCCAACTCCGCCCTGGCCCGCCCGAACGCGCCCGCCTCGCCGGCAATCTCCAACGGCACCGCGACGTTTTCCAATGCGGTCATCGTCGGAATCAGGTGGAAGCTTTGGAAAACCACGCCCATATTCCCCCTGCGGAACCGCGCCAAAGCGTCCTCGTCCATGCCGGTAAGGTCCTGCCCCAACGCCTGCACCACCCCGCCCGAGGCGCGTTCCAGCCCGGCCATCAACATAAGGAGCGAAGATTTGCCCGACCCAGAAGGCCCGATCAGCGCGAGGCTCTCGCCCGCCGCCACCGAAAGCGTAATCCCGCGCAAAATCTCAACCGGCCCCGCGTTGCCCTTCAGGGTCAACAGCACGTCCCGCAAATCCAAGATAGTGCCCATGAAATCCGCCCCAAAATCGGTCTGTGCCCGCTGGCTCACATATGGTCCGTTCCGCCTGATCCGCAATGTCACGTTGGCGTTATTGCTCGCAGCCCCCGTCCATGCCCAGACCATTGCCGCCTTGGGCGACAGCCTGACCGCGGGTTACGGCTTGGCCCCGGAGGCTGGCTTCACCCAACAGCTGCAAACCTGGCTCCGTGCGCATGGCCAAGACGTCACCGTGGCCAACGCCGGTGTGTCGGGCGACACCAGCGCTGGTGGCTTAGCCCGCCTTGACTGGACCCTCGCCCCCGATGTGAAAGCCCTGATTGTGAACCTCGGCGCCAATGACATGCTGCGCGGCATCGACCCCGCCGTGACCCGCACCAACCTTGACGCTATCCTGAAAGGCGCCGCAGCCAAACACATTCCGGTTCTTCTGATCGGCATCCACGCCAACCGGAACTACGGCCCCGACTATAAAACCCAGTTCGACGCGATCTATCCCGCCCTTGCCACCCAGTATCACACGCTGTTCTTCTCGCATTACTTTGGCCCCTTGAGTGCCGAGAACCCCGACCCCGCCGCCATGACCAAATACCTGCAAGACGACCATTTGCATCCCAACGCCGCCGGAGTGGCCAAGATCGTAGCCAGCCTTGGCCCGCAAGTGATCGACCTGCTTCAAGAAATCCCCCACTAACCGCACTTCAGGCCTGCCAGCATTCCTCACCCCGCGCTGAAAGCAGCCAAGCTTGAGGGGCATTCATCCGGAGCCGCCATGACCCTCCTCACCGACCTGCGCAGCCTTATCGGCCCCGCAAACGTCCTCACCGGCCCCGACCTTGCGCGCTACACCCATGACTGGAGCGGCCATTACCATCCCAACCCCATAGCCGTGGCCCGCCCCGCCAATACCGCCGAGGTCGCGGCCACCATCCTAACCGCCGCCAAACACAACACCCCCATCATCCCCGTCTCTGGCCGCACCGGCCTGGTCGGCGGGCATATGACCGACGGCGGCCTGATGCTGTCGCTCGAACGCCTGAACAAAATCCGCGCGATCCGCCCCGACACCCGCATCGCTATTGTCGAGGCTGGCGTGGTCCTCCAATCGCTCCACGACGCTGCCGAAGCCCAAGGTCTCTACTTCCCCCTGTGGTTCGGCGCGCGCGGCTCCGCCATGATCGGCGGCGTCCTTTCCACCAACGCCGGCGGCTCCAATGTCCTGCGCTACGGGTCCACCCGCGCCCTCTGCCTTGGGCTGGAGGTGGTGCTGCCCGATGGCCGCATCCTCAACCTCATGTCCGAACTGCACAAAAACAACTCCGGCTACGACCTGCGCCAGATGTTTATCGGCGCCGAGGGCACCTTGGGCGTCATCACCGCCGCCGTGATGAAACTGGTCCCGCGCCCCAAAGCCTACGCCACAGCCACAATCGCCGCCCGCAGCCTGCCCGACGCTTTGACCCTGCTGAACCGCCTGCAAGAAGCGTCCGGAGGTGCTGTCGAGGCGTTCGAATACATGCCCGCCTCCTACATGCGCCGCCTCTCCGAAGCCCGCCCCGACATCCGCCTCCCCTTTGACCGCCGCTACGATACCAATATCCTGGTGGAGATCGCAGCCACCGCCCCCAAAGACTACACCCCCGATGAGAACGGCCAAATCCCGGTCGTCGCCCTGCTAGAGGACACCCTCGCCACCCTCGTTGAGTCCGGAGCCGTCCTAGACGCCGAAATCGCCCAAAACGACGCCCAACGCCTCTCGATGTGGAGGCGCCGCGAACTGGCAGCAGAGATCACCATCGCCCGCCAGCCCACCATCGACACCGATATCGCTCTGCCGCTCCAACTGATGCCGACCTTCTTCACCCGCATCGAAGCCCGCCTGCCCTCGCTAGACCCGCAAGCCGAAACCCTAAGCGTGGCGCACCTCGGCGACGGCAACATCCACTTCACCGTCTACCCCAGCCGCGACGACCCGGCGTTGTATGATGCAGTAGTCGAGGCCGTCGAGGACATCGTCCAAGACCTGAACGGCAGCTTCAGCGCCGAACACGGCGTCGGCCTGTCCAAGCTGAAAACCATGGCAAGACGCAAAGACCCCGTAGCGCTGGACGTGATGAGGGCGGTTAAGGCGGCGCTGGACCCGATGGGGATCATGAACCCGGGGAAGGTTATTCCGGGGGTAACTACGGTATCGCCAAACACTAGGACTTCCTATGTGCTTGGCGGAAAGCAAGGAGGAAACAGTGTATCCTGATGACCTACTCGATAGATTCGGTTTAGCTTGCGGAAACCTCAGCGTAGCATCAATACGTTTGCGTATGGCCTCTGGTTCATCTGACGAGGAAGAAGCAGCAAACGAACATAGGGCTGCGCGTAGGGAGTATGCGGAGGTCAACAAGGAACTGGATGATTTTTTCTCCCAAAGGACCTAACGGAGAGAAGCACCCCGTCCACACGTTCGCGTTGGCCGTGATACATGGTGAGATCGCAACGAGTCATACGGTTAACATAAGTAATTGACCGGCTTGGGGTGTCTTGCTGCGTGTAGAGAATTCGTTTCACCGATGAGTTGGGAAAAATATAATGACGTATTCAGAAATAAAGATGGGTTCGTTCGGCGGCCACCTTTACGCCGTTGTGCACTTTTCGGCCCCGATAGATTGGCAAAGCGCTTTCGGAGAAACGACGCTCCACACAGAAAAAGGCAAATTGGACTGGCACCTCGCAAGTGTTACATCTGCTGCTGAAAACGCCTTTGTAACTGGAATGCTAAATAACTATGCGCATGATTCCGCCTTTTTTGGACTCTTTCAACAATATGGAAGTGTAGAACCAGCGGGCGGATGGCAATGGACGACTGGCGAAATCGCAACATATCAAAACTGGGTTCCCGGTGAGCCCAACAACACCAGCGGGATCAAAAATTATGGCGAGATTGCATTAAGCGGCCAATGGAATGACCTCCCCGACACCTACGTTGACGCCGATCCTTGGGCGGTCGTCGAGTTGGACTCAAAGCGTCCTATCGTGTTTCAAGGAAGTGCGGGCAATGACCGACTAGTCGGTGGTGCGTTCGGCGACAACCTACAGGGCATGGAAGGCAACGACACTTTGCTTGGTGGCAACGGCAATGACACGCTTGCTGGTGATGCAGGGAACGACAGCCTTATCGGCGGCGCTGGTTCAGATACGTTTGTATTTGGATCTGGAGGTGGAACCGACAGAATCCGCGACTTCGCATTGGGATTTGACCACATAACTGTTTCCGGAGCGCACGCTCTCTCAGACATTACGTTTTCGACATTCGGAACTAGTGTGAAGCTGTCGTTTGGGACCGTTGAGGTACTAGTCCAGCATATGACAGTCGGCGATCTCCAGAATGATGCGAATTTTGTCTTCTAGATTTCACACCCACCCAAGTTAACAAAACATAAACGCTTCCCGCAACCCCCAACCTTATCAACCCCTTACCCCACATTTCACGCGTGAAATCCCCTGATTTCACACCCTGAACACCCCTCACTTCCCCTTCCAGACCGGCTCCCTTTTCTCCGCAAAGGCCCGCGCCCCCTCCAACTGATCCTCGCTTGAATAAAGCTTATCCACCGTCACAAGCTGCCGTTTCGTCACCCGGTTCAAAGCGTCCTGGAACCGCAAAGCCTCCGCCTCGCGCACCACTTCCTTGATCGCCGCGTAAACCAAGGGCGGCCCGGATTCCAACAGCCGCGCCAAATCCCAGGCCTTCGAAAGCAACTCGGCAGGAGAACAAATCTCCTTCACAATCCCCCATTGCCGCGCCTCCGCGGCATCAAACCAGCGCCCGGTCAGCAGCAAATCCATTGCGACATGATAAGGGATCCGCTTGGGGAGTTTGATCGAGGCGGCATCCGCCAGCGTCCCCGACCGGATCTCCGGCAAGGCAAACGTGGCATTCGAAGAACACAGGATCAAGTCGCAGGACAAAGCCAGTTCCAGCCCGCCGCCGCAGCAAATCCCGTTCACGGCAGCAATCACCGGCTTGTTCAGGTTGGGCAACTCCTGCAAGCCGCCAAACCCGCCGACGCCGTAATCTCCATCGACAGCATCACCGCCAGCCGCCGCCTTCAAATCCCATCCGGGGCAAAAGAACTTCTCGCCCGCCGCCCTTAAAATACAAACCCGCAACCCATCATCGTCGCGGAAGGCGCGAAACACCTGCCCCATGATCCGGGAGGTCACCAGATCGATCGCATTGGCCTTCGGCCGGTCGAGTGTGACCTCCAGAACAGCCCCCTCTAGCCGTGTCTTGATCGGCCCGTCCAAACGCATGTCCATCACACAACCCTCCTGATCAGCGCATCCACTGCCACCGCCCCGGCCGCGCGCACCAGCACGGGATTGATCTCGATCTCGTCCAGACTTGGATCGCCCAGCATCAGTGCAGCCAACCGCAGCGCGATATCGACCACCGCTGCCACATCCGCCTTGTCCCGCCCCCGATAGCCGTCCAGCAACGGCCACAGCCGCAAGCCCTGCAGGGCCAGCAGCACCTGAGGCCCGGTCACCGGCAGGATCAGCGTGGCGGTATCGGCCAGCAGTTCCGCCGTAACCCCGCCGATGCCGAGCGTCAGCGTCGCCCCATAGATCGGGTCGCGGCGCAGTCCCACCAGCACCTCTGCCAAAGCCCCACCGACCATCTCCTCGACCAGATACCCCGTAGCCGCCACCATCGCCACCTGCCCCGCGAGCGAGGTCAGCCCCAACCGCACGGCCCCCGCTTCGGTTTTATGGGCAAAGCCTAAGCCTTTCAGCGCGTAGGGTGGCTGCATCCCCACCGCCCGCACCGAAACTTCGGCCAGCGTGGCACCCTGCACCCCGCGCGGCACCGCAACTCCGGCCGCAGCGAGCAAGGCCTTGGCCTCCGGCTCTGACAGCAGCGCGGTTTCCCGGGCCGGTTGCCCGACGACAGGCCGCCATCCCGCAGCCCCCGCCGGCGTCTGCGCGGCCTTGACGGCAGCCAACGCCGTCTCCAGACCAAAGAGCGTGCAGACGCCCCGGTCCATCAGGGTCATCGCAGTTGCCTCGTCGAAATTCTCGGGCATGGAGGCGACCGGAAACGCCGGCTTGCCGGTCGCTGCTTGAGCCGCCTCAATGGCATCCAGCGCCGGCTGATAGCCGGAGGGGTCACAGCGATCCTTGCGCGGCAGGTCGATGATGAACAGCCCCGCATCACAGCCAGAAAGCAACGTCGTAAAGACATCCGTGGTGCGCGGCCGATCGCCCCAGATGAACGTGTGGTAGTCGAGCGGGTTGGCCACCGTGACGATCGGCCCGAGGATTTGACTTAAGCGCGCGTGCGCCGTCGCTGGCACCGCAGGAAATTCAATGCCAAACGGTGCGGCCAGGTCAGCCACCAGCCCCGCCTCGCCGCCCGAACAACAGGCCGCGCACAGCCGTGTGCCGATCTGCGGCCCGTGGATGTGAAATAGCTTCAGCGTCTCGATCAGTTCGGAAGGCGTGTTGACCTCCGCCACGCCGATCTGGCGCAGGAATGCCGACGAGGCCGCCCCACCGCCCGCCAACGACGCGGTATGGGACGCTGCGGCGCTGCGGCTGAGTTCGGTCTTGCCCGACTTGATGCAGACGATACCTTTGCCCGCCGCCCGCGCCGCTTGTGCGAGAGCCGCAAAGCCCGCCGCGTCGTCGATCCCCTCGATATAGAGCCCGAGTGCGGTCACCCGCGCGTCGGCCAGCAAAGCACCCGCGAGTTCGGCCAGCCCGACGACCGCCGCGTTGCCAAGACAGGCGACATAAGCCACCGGCAAAGCCCGCTTCTGCATCCCCATGTTGATCACGATGTTGGACGATTGGCTGACCAGCGCCACCCCTTTGGCGACCGGAACCCCGCCATTCTGATCCGGCCACAAGAGCGCCCCGTCGAGGTAATTGATGACGCCATAACAATTGGGCCCGAGGATCGGCATGTTGCCGGCTGCCGCGACCAGCCTGGCCTGCAACTCCGGCGCCCCCGCCTCGGTCCAACCACTGGCAAAACAGATGGCCCCGCCCGCGTCCATGGCAGACAGTTCGGCCACAACGTCCAGCGTGGCAAACCGGTTGACCCCGATAAAGGTCGCATCCGGCACACCCGGCAGATCGGCCAGCGCGGCATAGGCCTTCAGTCCGCCAACCTCCGCCTTGGTTGGATGCACCGGCCAAACCTCACCCGCAAAACCCATCTTGCGGCATTGTTCGATGACGTTCAGCGCCCAACCGGCCCCCAGAACCGCGATGGATTTCGGACGGAGCAGGCGGTCAAGGCGCGTCATGCCCGACCACCAAGCCTGCTGAGACCGCCGGGGCTCTGCCCCGGACCCCGGGATATTTCTGGACAGAAAATAGAAACACCCCGCCCGGAAGTCCCGTGCGAGGTGCCATTTCCCGTCACCGTCATCGCCGTCCCCGGCTGTTCGGCAATACCAGATTGCCGACTCAGGCTTAACAATTGGTTAGCAGCCACGCTCTTTCTCATTTTCTGTCCATAAATATCCCGGGTGAGCCATTGTTGCGCCATTGGTCCGAGCAACCAATGGCGCAAGGGGGGCTGGCCCCCGCTGCACCGGTTCAGCCCCCCAACGGGCGCAGAAGTTCGCGGCTGATGATGTGACGCTGGATTTCGGACGTGCCTTCCCAGATGCGCTCCACCCTGGCATCGCGCCAGATGCGCTCCAAGGGCAGTTCCTCCATCAGCCCCATGCCGCCGTGGATCTGGATCGCCTCATCGGCGACCATCGCCAGCACTTCACTGGCTTTCAGCTTGGCCATTGCCATGTCGGCCTCGGTGACCGTCCCCTTGTCATATTTCCAAGCGGCCTCGCGGGTCAGGAGTTCGGCGGCTTTCAACTCCATCGCCATGTCGGCGAGTTTGAAGCTGATCCCCTGGAACTTGCCGATCTGCTGGCCGAACTGTTTGCGCGCGGCGGCGTAGGACAAAGCATGACCCAGGGCCCGTTCGGCGCGGCCAAGGCAGGTCGAGGCGACTTGCAAGCGGGTGGCGCCCAGCCAGGAATTGGCGACATCGAAGCCCTTGTGGACCTCGCCCAAAATCTGGCGCTGGTGCAGGCGGCAGTCGTCGAATTCCAGCACAGCGTTGGTGTAGCCACGGTGGCTGACGTTGCGGTAGCCGTCGCGGACGGTGAAGCCGGGGGTGCCCTTGTCGACAAAGAAGGCGGTGATCTTCTTTTTGGGGCCGCGTGGGGTTGCCTCCTCGCCGGTCGCCACAAAGACAATCGCAAAGCCGGCCAGGTCGGCATGGGAGATGAAGTGCTTGGTGCCGTTCAGGATCCAATCCTCGCCGTCCTGCCGCGCGCTGGCCTTCATGCCGCGCAAGTCGGATCCGGCACCGGGTTCGGTCAGCGCCAGGCAATCCCATGTCTCACCCCGGACACAGGGCATCAGGTATTGTTCGCGCTGTAGGGCATTGCCCGCCAGAAGGATGTTGGAAGGACGCGCCACGCAGGTCCAGTGCAGGGCGTAGTTCGCGCGGCCCAGCTCCTTTTCGTAGAGCAGCCATGACATTGTATCGAGGCCCGCCCCGCCGACCGCTTCCGGCATGTTGGCGGCGTAGAGCCCGGCTGCCATGGCTTTAGCTTGGATCTCGCGGATCAATTCCAGCGGCAGATGGCCGGTGCGTTCCACCATCGCCTCGTGCGGATAGAGCTCGCGCTCGACAAAGGCGCGGGTGGCATCGACGATCATCTGCTGTTCGTCGGTCAGACCGAAATCCATGATTTATCCCTTCCGCTGACCGGTAAACCGACCAGCGGCCTCGGGCTTGGGCAAGGCGGCATGTGCCTCGGCAATCGGGCGCAGGGTCGCCAGAATTTCGGGGGCCGCTGCACAGGTCTTGCCCGCCTTCATGTCGACATGCAGGCACATTTGTTCGATGGTAGCGACCGGTTGACCCTCCCGCAGGATGCGGATGAAGATGTGCAACCGCTTGTCATCCATGCCCAGCACTTGGAGCGTGCCGGTCAGACGGTCGCCCAGCTTGGCCTCATCCAGATGCATCACATGGCTTTCGGCGGTGTAATAGCTGTGCCCGCCCGCGACATAATCCATCCCCGCGCCGATCAGCCGCAGGAAAGCGTCGACGGTTTCCGAGGCGGCAAACAGATAGCGGCTTTCGGTCATGTGACCGTTGTAGTCGATCCAGCCCGGCAGCACCTGCATAGGGGCCATCTCCAGCGGAGCCCCCTGCGGCGTGCTGTCGTGGAAGGCGGCAGCGCGGCGCGCATCATGTTCGCGCAGGACTTTGCCGGCACCCCAGTTGCGTTCTTTCAAGCTCCGCAGGAAGCCTACGAGGTTCTGGTCGCGAATCCGTTCCAACTCCCGAATGCCATAAGCGCCGGACTGGGCGTCGGACTGGGTGGCCACAAGGTCCACGAGGGCCTCGTTGAACTCCGGCACATCCATCAGCTTGGTCCACGGCCATTTCAGCGCCGGGCCGAATTGGGCCATGAAGTGCCGCATCCCGGCCTCGCCCCCCGCCACACGGTAGGTCTCAAACAGGCCCATCTGGCCCCAGCGCAGGCCAAAACCCATGCGGATGGCGTCGTCGATCTCTGAGGTGGTGGCGACGCCGTCAACCAGCATCCACAATGCCTCGCGCCAGACCGCCTCAAGGAAGCGGTTGCCGATGAAAGCGTCGATTTCCATTTTCAGGACCAAGGGGAACATCCCGATGTCCTTCATGATTTGCACCGTCTTTTCAACGACCTCGGGCGGGTTCTTGGGTGAGCCGGAAACCTCCGACAATGGCAGCAGGTAAACCGGGTTGAACGGGTGGGCGACGATGATGTTATGGGGCGCGGAAGAGCCGTCTTGCAGATCAGACGCCTTGAAGCCGGAGGTCGAGGAGCCGATCAGCACGCCCGGATTGGCTTGCTGCAACTGGGCGTAGACCTTCTTTTTCAGGTCGATCCGCTCCGAAACGCTTTCCTGCACATATTCCGCACCCTCAACCGCCTCGCCAATCGTGCCATGGAAGGTGAGCCTCCCCTCAGGCGGCATCGGCACATCGCTGAGCGCGGGCAAAGCCAGCCGGGCGTTGAACATCACCGCGTCAATCTTGCGTTCGGCCTCTGGGTCCGGGTCGAACACGCCGACATCCCAGCCGTTGAGCAGGAACCGCGCCGCCCACCCGCCGCCGATCACCCCACCGCCAATGATTGCTGCTTTTCGTGTCATCGTCGTTGTCCTTTATCCGCTGCCCCATTCAGAGCATGTCGAAAAATCCCATCAGGCTCAGCCCCGCCACGGCCACAGCACCTAGGCTTAGCACCGCATCCGTCGCTTTGGGCCAGCCGCGTTTGCGGCCCACCAGAACCAGCGCCCGCACGATAACCCCAAGCGCGAAAGCCGCGGCAGTCGCCACAACCGCCACCGCCTGCCCCACATTGCCCAAGCCCTGCGGCAATTGCTCCACCCAGCCGAACCACAGTCCAGTCAGAACAACCACACCCGCCGCCGCTATTCCGGCCAATGCCTGCCAAGTTTGCGCCAAACGCGGCACAGCCATAACGGCCAGTAGGAACAGCAGCGAGATGGCTTGCTCTGCAACCCTCACTTCGGCAACGGCGCCCGCTTCTCCAGCTTCAGCTTCGCCCGCACCTCGGCAGGCGTTATCACCCGCGCGCCCAAATTGCTGATGATCGTCACCGCCCGCTCCACCAGTTGCGCGTTGGTGGCCAGCACACCCTTGTCGAGCCACAGGTTATCCTCCAGCCCGACCCGCACATTGCCACCGGCCAGCACAGATGCGGCCACATAGGGCATCTCATTGCGGCCAATCGCAAACGCGCTCCAGATCCAATCGGCGGGCACGGTGTTGACCATGGCGAGGAAGGTGTTCAGGTCGTCCGGCGCGCCCCACGGCACGCCCATGCACAGCTGCACGAGGGTCGGCGCGGGGATCACACCCTCCCGCGCCAGTTCCTTGGCGAGCCACAGATGACCAGTATCAAACGCCTCAATCTCGATCCGCACACTCGCCGCCGTCATCCGCCGCGCCATGTCCCGCAACAGGCCGGGAGTGTTGACCATGACATAATCGGCCTCGTTGAAGTTCATCGTGCCGCAGTCGAGGGTGCAAATCTCGGGCCGGCATTCGACGACATGAGCGACCCGTTCGGTAGCGCCCGCCATGTCAGACTTCGGCCCCATCACGTTCATCTTCTCGGTGCCGTCGAACAATAGATCGCCGCCCATGCCAGCGGTCAGGTTCAACACCACATCGGTGCCGCTATCGCGAATCCGCTCGGTGACTTCGCGGTACAGTTTGCCATCGCGGCTGGGTTTGCCAGTTTCGGGGTCGCGCACATGGCAATGCACGATGGCAGCACCCGCCTTGGCCGCATCAATGGCGCTTTTGGCGATCTGCGCGGGCGAACGCGGCACATGGGGGGAGCGGTCTTGCGTGCCGCCCGATCCGGTGACGGCGCAGGTGATGAAAACTTCGCGATTCATGGCAAGCGGCATGGGGCACTCCGGTTAAGACGGTCAGGCAAAAGAGATCACCGGTTTTGCCGCCCGACAAGCGCCAAGATCGGCCAAGCCGCTCGCCGCCGAATCTTTAATCAGCGGTGGGAGGCTTGGGGTTGCGCAGACCATAGCGGGCTGGACAGACTGCGCTTGACGATTTACGAAATCCACATGGCAAAAGGCGCAGCCATCTTCGCCGCATCGCAGCAACCCTTGACGCTGGCCCTGCTGGTCCTGCCGCAATCCTCAATCCTGGAGGTGGCCTCGACCCTCGACCCGATGCGGTCAGCAAACCGCCACCTGGGGCACGAGGCGTATCACTGGCGCGTTGTGACCCCGGATGGCCGTGCGGTGCCCTTGACTTGCGGGATTGAATTGCCCTCAACCGGCCGGTTGTCCGCAGCCGAGGGGGCGGATGCTTTAGTGGTCATCGCCGGTTTCCGGCAGTCCGAGGGGGCGACCGCCCCGTTGATCCGCGACCTTGCCCGCATGGCGCCGCGTTTTGCAGCCATCGGCGGGATTGATGCGGGGGCTTGGGTGCTGGCCCGCGCCGGTCTGCTCGCCGGTCATCGCGCCACGGTGCATTGGGAAGACCTGGAGGACCTCGCCGCCGCCCACCCGCAGGTTGATGTCGTCCCCGACCGCTGGGTGATCGACCGCCACCGCTTTACCGCAGGCGGCGCCGCCCCTGCCGCTGACCTGATGCTGCATCTGATTGGCACCCGCCACGGCCCCGCTTTGGCCCGCCAGGTTGCCGCGTCATTCCTGACCACCCCGCGCCCGGGCTCTGACCCTCAGATTGCCCCGCCCTCCGCCACCGACTACCGCCTTGACCCGCGCGTCGCACAAGCTTTGGCACGCATGGAGGCGCGGATCGACACCCCAGAAACCATCGCAGACACCGCCCGCGCCGTGGGCTTGTCGCCCCGCCGGTTGGAGACTTTGTTCCGCCAAACCCTGCAATCTACGCCCGCAGCTTTCGCCCGTTCGCTTCGCTTGCAAGCCGCGCGCCGGATGATCACCGACACGCGGCATCCATTGGCCGAAGTGGCCGCGCGGACCGGCTTTTCCAGCCCGTCAGCCCTGTCGCGCGCTTTCCGGCAGCAGTTTGGCCAGCCGCCCAGCCAATTGCGCGATTAGGACAAGCTTGCGCACGCGAGTGCGTAATTTCTGGCTTAGAAAGCCGCAAAATCACAAGTCGAGCCCGTCCACCAGCACCACCATCGCCGCACATGCGCCATCCCGAACAGCCCGGGCGGCAGTGTATTCGGGGGAGGCGTAGCAGGCCCGCGCGGCCGCAATATCCGGGAACTCGATCACCACATGGCGGTCAAAAACCTCGCCTTCCAGGACCGAAAACCCACCCCCACGCGCCAGAAATCGCGCGCCGTAGGCGGCAAAGGCGTCGGGGGCAAGCGTCTGGTACCCGCGGTAGCGATCCGGGTCGGTGATGGTCACATGGGCAATCCAATAGGCAGGCATCAAGTTTCCTCCGCCTTCGGCAGGCGCTCAGCGACGGTGGAGGCTTGGGTTGAAGGGTCGCACATGGCGGCGGCCCAAGGCCAATCTCCAGCACCGCGTCGCACATCCGCGTCAGGCGAGCAAGGGCTGCGCCTCCGCGGTTTTTTCGCTGCCAATGCCAGGGCACACAGGCCGCGGGTGGAATATCAAGCGATGCGGAAACTCGCCCATACCGAGGGCCTCAGCTTCAAAAAAAACACCCTGGCCAGTGGACGGGATCGGCCGGATTTGGCCCGCAAGCGCTTGAGAAGGACGGCCGCCAAAGCGAACAAGGCCGCGCCTCAAAAGCCGGATGTGGCCCATAAGCGCTTGAGAAGGACGGCGCATCAGGGCAGGGTTGACCCGCAACACCTTGGATTCATTGATGAGACTCGGGCTGCGGTTCGGGATAAAATCATCCCGCTCTAACGCCTGATCCTGCCCAGATAATCCTGAAACACCCGCGCCCGGTGCCGGGCGAGGGTGACGGCATCCATGGGCGTAATCATCCGGAACCGCACCGCAGCCTGCGGGCGCAGTTGGGTAAAACCGTCAAGATCATCGGCGAGCAGGGTGGCGATCTTGGGGTAACCGCCGGTGGTCTGGTGGTCTGCCAGCAACACGGTCGCCACCCCCTCGCCGTTAACCTGAACCGATCCGCGCAGGATGGGTTCTGACGGGATCGACAAAGCGCCAACTGGCACGATTTTGGGCCCGCGCAGGCGCACCCCCATGCGGTCATAAGCATCGGTCAGGTAGAAGGGTTGGGAGCCAAACGCCTCCAGCGTTTCGGGCGCAAAGAAACGATCCTGTGGTCCGGCAACGGCGTGCAACAAGGCGCGCGGCCGGGCCCAGACCGGGCAGGGGATCGGGCCTGCGATGGGCAAAACCTGCGCATCCTCCACGGTCAGCATCTGGCCGGCTGTCAGTATGCCGCCGCCATAGCCGGACAGGGCGTGCGTGGCTTGGCTGCCCAGCCAGGCCGGAGCCTGCAGCCGTCCCGCAAAGGCCAGATAGGTCCAACTGCCCCATGGGCCGGGGCGGATGACCAGACGATCGCCCTTGCCCAAGGTCAGCACCGCCCAAGACCCCAGCCGCTGGTCTGTGTGGTTCAGGATGAACCCACCACCCGCCACCGCGACGGTGACCTGCCCCGCCACACAATCCAGCGTCAGACCCCCGCGGGAAATTTCGATGCCGGTAGCTGCCGGATCATTGCCCAGAACCGCATGCGCGATGGCAAAGGCCTTGGCGTCCATCGGGC
>JAYTQA010000482.1:0-2507 GCA_043746955.1 bacterium
GGCCCCCAGCACGGCGGTCGGCGGGTACAAATACAGCAGGGTCAGCCCGACCTCCAGACTGCCGATCAGCAGCAACGGCGCATCCGGCCAGCCCAGTTGCACCATGATGTCCGACGCCACCGCCATCCCCATCAACTTGGGCAAGGCCGAGGCGAAGATCATGAACACCCCGAACAGGCAGGACAGCCCCCAACCAATGCGTTTCAATGTAAGTTGCGACAAAACGCCCTCCAAAGTTGCTTCCAGCACCGCGCTGACAAGCGCTTCCAGAATTGCTCCCAACCTAGTCTCCACGAAAGCTAGCCACTACGCTAACTGTTTGTCACCCTGAACGTCAAGCTTGCAGAATCCCCCCCGTTCCACTAAGGCCAGCCACGATTACAGGGTCGGGCTGTGTGCCCCGGCCCGTTTCCCATTGCAAGACCGGCGGAGCCAACCGCGTGGCCAGTGACAAGACGTGAAAAGGATCAGACTGCATGTGCGCTAAGAACACTATGGAAGACTTCGAAGCCCTGTTGAAGGAAAGCTTCGAAATTGACACCCCCGAAGAGGGTACGGTTGTCAAAGGCAAGGTCATCGCGATTGAAGCGGGCCAGGCCATCATCGATGTCGGCTACAAGATGGAAGGCCGCATCGACCTCAAGGAATTTGCCAACCCCGGCGAACAACCCAACATCAAGGTTGGTGATGAAGTCGAGGTCTATCTCGACCGGGTGGAAAATGCCCGTGGCGAAGCCCAGATCAGCCGCGAAAAAGCGCGCCGCGAAGAAGCCTGGGACCGTCTGGAAAAAGCTTATGCGACCGAGACCCGCGTCGATGGCGCGATCTTTGGCCGGGTCAAGGGTGGCTTCACCGTCGATCTGGGCGGCGCGGTTGCGTTCCTGCCCGGCTCTCAGGTTGACGTCCGCCCGGTGCGCGATGCCGGCCCCCTGATGGGCATGAAGCAGCCGTTCCAGATTCTGAAGATGGACCGTCGCCGTGGCAACATCGTGGTCTCGCGCCGTGCGATTCTGGAAGAATCCCGCGCCGAACAGCGCGCCGAAGTGATCGGCAACCTGCATGAAGGCCAAACCGTTGACGGCGTCGTCAAGAACATCACCGAATACGGTGCGTTCGTTGACTTGGGCGGCGTGGACGGCCTGTTGCACGTCACCGATATGGCGTGGCGTCGCGTCAACCACCCGTCGGAAATCCTTGCGATCGGTGAGACTGTCAAAGTGCAGGTCATCAAGATCAACAAGGAAACCCACCGGATTTCCTTGGGCATGAAGCAATTGCAATCCGATCCGTGGGATGCGGTTGAAAAAGCCTATCCGCTGGGTTCGGCCCACAAGGGCCGGGTCACCAACATCACCGATTACGGCGCCTTTGTGGAGCTGGAAGCCGGGGTCGAGGGCCTGGTTCACGTCTCGGAAATGTCGTGGACCAAGAAGAACGTCCATCCCGGCAAGATCGTTTCGACCTCCCAGGAAGTCGAAGTCATGGTCTTGGAAATCGACTCCGCCAAGCGTCGGGTGTCGCTCGGTCTCAAGCAGACCCAGCGCAATCCGTGGGAGGTTTTTGTCGAGAACCACCCGGTTGGCTCGGTCATCGAAGGCGAGGTCAAGAACATCACCGAATTCGGTTTGTTCGTGGGTCTGGACGGCGACATCGACGGCATGGTGCACCTGTCCGACCTGTCATGGGACCAGCGCGGCGAGGATGCGATTGCGAACTACCGCAAGGGCGACACGGTCAAAGCCTCGGTCACCGAGGTTGATGTCGAGAAAGAGCGGATCTCGCTGTCGGTCAAAGCCTTGGGCGATGACACCTTCACCGATGCGGTCGATGGCGTCAAACGCGGCGGGATCATCACCGTTGCGGTGTCGGCGATCGAAGAGGGCGGCATCGAAGTCGACTACAACGGTGCCAAATCGTTCATCCGGCGCAGCGACCTGTCGCGTGACCGCGGCGACCAACGGCCGGAGCGGTTCCAGATCGGTGACAAGATCGACGTGCGCGTCACCAACATTGATCCCAAAACCCGCCGTCTGGGTCTGTCGATCAAGGCGCGTGAGATCGCCGAAGAGAAAGAAGCCGTCGAACAATACGGCTCCTCCGATTCGGGCGCATCCTTGGGCGATATCCTTGGGGCCGCGCTGAAAGCCGACCGCACCTGATAATCGCGGCACCGGACTGAAAAGGCCCCTGGCAAACCGGGGGCCTTTTGCTTGTCGGCTGATTTTGCACCGCAATTTCGTTTGTGCAGGCCGGAATTTTCGCTACAGTCAGTTGGAATGTGAACAACGTTGATGCCAAACGGCCCGGTACAGGGCCGGGGCGATCACGAGGGGGGTATTTTATGATCCGTTCGGAACTGATCCAGAAGATTGCGGATGAGAACCCGCATTTGACCCAGAAACACGTGGAAAAGATCGTCAACACCGTCTTTGAAGAAATCATCACCGCGCTGGCGGGCGGCGACCGGGTCGAACTGCGTGGCTTTGGCGCGTTTTCGGTCAAGGCGC
>JAYTQA010000483.1:0-6645 GCA_043746955.1 bacterium
GCCAGAACCATCGGCTGATTGGCCACCACGCCGACCGACTGGCCTTCGATCCGGATGAACCCGGTGCAGATGTTGGCGGCAAAGTCGCGCTGAATTTCAAAGAAATCGCCCTCATCGGCCAGCTTGAGGATCAGTTCCTTGATGTCATAGGGCTGGTTGGGGTTGTCGGGGATCAGCGTATCCAGACCAGGCTCCAGCCGCGCCGGATCGTCGAAAAACGGCCTGACCGGCGCCTTCTGCCGGTTGTTCATCGGCAGAAAATCCACCAGCCGCCGCGCCTCCGCCAGCATTTCGATGTCATTCTCGTAAGCGCCATCGGCGACCGAGGATTTCCTTGTATGGGTGGCAGCCCCGCCCAACTCCTCCGCCGTCACCACCTCGTTGGTGACCGTCTTGACCACATCCGGCCCGGTGACGAACATGTAGCTCGAATCCTTCACCATGAAGATGAAGTCGGTCATCGCCGGCGAATAGACCGCACCCCCGGCACAGGGCCCCATGATCAGCGAGATCTGCGGCACCACACCCGAGGCGAGGATATTGCGCTGAAACACCTCCGCATAACCGGCCAAAGACGCCACACCTTCCTGAATCCGCGCCCCGCCCGAGTCATTGATGCCAATCACCGGCGCGCCGTTCTGGATCGCCATGTCCATGATCTTGCAGATTTTCTGGGCATGGGTTTCCGACAATGACCCGCCGAACACGGTAAAATCCTGGCTGTACACATAGATCAGCCGCCCATTCACCGTGCCCCAACCGGTGACCACGCCGTCGCCCGCAGGCCGCTCTTCCGCCATGCCAAAGTCGGTGCAGCGGTGGGCTACGAACATGTCGAACTCTTCGAAACTGCCCTCGTCCAACAGCAATTCCACCCGTTCGCGCGCGGTCAGCTTGCCCTTTTTGTGCTGCGCCTCGACCCGGCGTGCGCCGCCGCCCGCCCGCGCCGCCTCACGCCGCACCTCAAGCTCCTGCAGAACGTCCATCCGCCCGCCCCTCCTCATGGCCTGTTGACCAGACCCTATTGGCGCAACATAGATCTGCCGCCCTGCCGCCGAAAGCAGAATTGTTGCGCGTTTGCCTAACCCAGAGCAGGTCTTTTCCCGTTTCATCTGTCCCTAAATATCCTGCGGGGCGATGAACGCCCGGAAAACCTTCCAGTGGAAGGTTTTCAGCGAAGAGCGCCGCGCACGCCTGCGCGGCTGAGGGGGGCGCGCAGCCCCCCAAGCCCGGGTCCGCAGAGCGCCCCTGCCCTTTCAACCGCAGCCCAGCTATGTCAGTCAAACCAAACCCCAAAGGTCCGTCATGCCCACAGTTTCCATCCCCGTCCTGACCGTCCTGCTGCTCGCAGGCGCCAACGTCTTCATGACCGTCGCCTGGTACGGTCACCTGCGCTTCAAGGCCGCCCCGATGCTGACCGTGATCCTGATCAGCTGGGGCATCGCGTTTTTCGAATACATGCTGCAGGTGCCCGCCAACCGGATCGGTTATGGCACGTTCACCGCAGCCCAGCTCAAGACGATTCAGGAGATTCTCAGCCTGCTGTCCTTCGTGATTTTCTCGGCCTTGTACCTGAAAGAGCCGGTCGGCTGGAACGTCATCGTGGGCTTTGGCTTCATCGCGATTGGCGGATTTTGCATCTTCCACAAATGGTGAGCGGTCGATGGCCGATCCCGGCCGCTCTGCCGCCAGGCTACCCTTGCGGGGCCCAAGCGTCCTGTCTACCACAAGGTGAACCGGCAAATGGAGGCGTGCCATGAAACTGAACGGAAGCATCGGCTCTGCCGCACCCCTGAAACTCGCCCACGCCCTGACCGACCCGGCGGTTCTGGCCCAGATCGCCCCGCGCGGCTGCGAGATCGGTGCCAAGTCGGGCGAGACGATCCCGATCAAGCTGGTCCGCAAGTTTGGCCCGATCCATATCACGCTGGCCTGCAAGCTGACGGTTGAGGAGAAAGCCGATGTGGCGGGCTTCGATCTGGTCCTGCATGGCGCCCACCTGATCGGCGGCAAGGTGACGGTGAAGCTCGACCTCGCAACCCAAGGGCCCGCCACTGGCCCCAGACGTCTGGCGTGGAGCGGCGAGTTGCAGTCCAGCGGCCTGGCCGGGCGGCTGATCGCCGAGAAACAGGCCGAGGCGCAGACCATGCTGAAAGAGTTGTTTGCCCGGGTCAAACGCGTGGTCGAAGGCCCGCCCGGCGTCAGCGCTGCGACAGTAGCCACTGCGGATTGATCCACGGCTGCTGGTTTGACCGCGCCAGCATGCCCCGGCCCAGAATGTGATCGGCAGCCTTTTCGCCGACCATGATCGACGGCGCATTGAGATTGCCGTTGGTCACCTGCGGAAAGATCGAACTGTCGGCCACCCGCAGGCCATTGACCCCGATCACCCGCAACTCGGGGTCGACCACGGCCATCGGGTCATCGCGCCGCCCGATCCGCGCGGTCCCGCACGGGTGATAGGCGCTTTCCGCGTGGTCGCGGATGAAGTCGTCCAGCGCGGCATCGGTCTGGGCGGCAGCACCCGGGTGAATTTCGGACTTCAGATAGGGCACCATGGCAGCTTGCGCGAAAATCTCGCGCGTCAGGCGGATCACATTGCGGAAATCCTGCCAGTCGGTCGCATCCGACATATAGTTGAACCGGATCTTCGGCGGGGCGGTCGGATCAGGGCTGCGCAGCGTCACGCAGCCCCGCGATTTTGACCGCATCGGCCCGGTGTGCACCTGAAAGCCGTGGCCCTGCGCCGAAACCTTGCCGTCATAGCGCACCGCCAAGGGCAGGAAATGGTACTGAATGTCCGGATATTCGACCCCGGCCTGCGACCGGATGAAGCCGCAGCTTTCAAACTGGTTTGAGGCACCCAAGCCCTTGCCGGTGAACAACCATTGCGCGCCAATCAACGCCTTGCCCCACAGGTTCCAGTATTTGAACAGGGTGATCGGCTGGCTGGCGGCAAACTGCAGATACAATTCCAGATGGTCCTGCAGGTTCGCCCCAACGCCGGGCCGGTCCACCAGCAGCGGAATCCCCATCTCCGCCAGATGTGCCGCTGGCCCGATGCCAGAGTGCATGAGGATTTTCGGTGTGTTGATCGTGGAGGCCGCGACAATCACCTCCCGGTTGGCGCGGATCACCTCAATCTTGCGCCCACGTGACAATTCCACGCCGACCGCCCGGCCGTCCTCAATGATAACCCTCCGCGCAAGCCCATGATAAAGCTGTACATTGCCAGACCTCAGCGCCGGTTTCAGATAGGCATTGGCACTGGACCAGCGCCGACCTTTCCAGATCGTGGCTTCCATGGCGCCAAAGCCTTCCTGCGCCTGACCATTGTAATCCTCGGTCACCGGATACCCCGCCTGCCGCCCCGCCTCGATGAACGCGTTGAACAGCGGGTTGCGGCGCTGCCCCCGGGTGATGTGCAGCGGGCCGTCGGTACCGCGATACGCCGATGGCGTATCCGACCCGTGCCAGTTCTCCATCCGCTTGAAATAGGGCAGAACGTCGGCATAGGCCCAGCCGGTGGCACCCATCTCCTCCCAGCCATCAAAATCCCGCGCATGGCCGCGGACATAGACCATGCCGTTGATCGAGGACGATCCGCCGATCACCCGGCCCCGTGGCGTGGCGAGCACACGGCCCCCCAGATGCGGCTCCGGTTCGGACTGAAACCCCCAGTTATAGCGCGCCATGCTCATCGGATAGGACAAGGCCGCGGGCATCTGGATGAACGGGCCGATGTCCGTGCCGCCGGCCTCGATCACCACAACCCGGCGGCCAGCCTGCCCCAGACGATACGCCAAAGCGCTGCCTGCGGAGCCTGAGCCTATGATCACATAATCCGCCTGCATGCTGGTTCCGTACCTTTGGGTTTGGTCTGCGACCGGGGTCAATTCAGCGGGCTTCGGCCAGTTGCGCCTGCAAATAGGCCATGGCGACCGCCACCGCAGCCGCCTGGTCGGGCGGGCCGGATTTCAGAACCTCGCGCAGGTACAACCCGTCAATCAGCGCGCCCAGACCATCGGCCACCGCTTCGGCCCGCGCACCTGCCAAAGGCCGCAAGCCTGCCAGAAGGTTGGACCTGAGCCGCCGCTGATAGACCGCCAACAATCGCTTGGCCTGCGGCACCGACTGCGCCAAGACCCAAAAGTTCAGCCAGGCGCCGACCGCCTCACGCCGGAAGTTGGTGGCGCTGAACGAGGCCGCCAGCACCGCATGAACCCGCGCTAAAGGCCCCGGCACCAGATGCAAGGCCCCGCGCACCTCTGCCCCGTAAATCGTCATCACATGGCGCATCGCGGCCAGAAACATCTCTTCCTTGCCACCGAAATAGTGGTGGGCCAGCGCACTCGACATGCCCGCCCGTTTGGCGATTTGCGCCACCGTCACATCCAAAGACCCGGTCCGCCCGATTTCCACAATCGTGGCTTTGACAAGCGCGGCTTTGCGAATAGGCTCCATTCCAAGCTTCGGCATGCTGTCCTGCTGATAAAGGCCTTGCTTTTTGCAGCTAGTCTGAAGTTTATTGACTCGTCAATCAACAAAAACTGGGAACCCGCTATGACCCTCAAATCCGCCTTGCTCGCCACTGCCGTAACCTTTGCCCTGACCGGTTCCGCCTTCGCCGCTGGCTGCGACAAGGTGACCTTTTCCGATGTGGGCTGGACCGACATCACCGCCACCACCGCCGTCACCAGCCTGATCCTGCAGGCTTTGGGCTATCAGACCCAGATCCAGGTTCTGTCGGTTCCGGTCACCTACGAAGGCCTTGCCAAGGGCGATGTCGACATTTTCCTTGGCAACTGGATGCCGACGATGGCGTCCAACATCCAACCTTACCTCGATGCCAAAACCGTCTCTTCGGTCCGCGCCAATCTGGAAGGCGCGAAATATACCCTCGCCACCAACGCCGCCGGTGCCGCACTCGGCATCAAGGATTTCAAGGATATCGCCGCCCATGCCAAGGATCTGGATGGCAAAATCTATGGGATCGAGGCTGGCAACGATGGTAACAAGCTGATCCTCGACATGATCGACAAGAACGCCTTCGGGCTCAAGGCTGCCAAGGTTGACCTGGTCGAAAGCTCCGAACAGGGGATGCTCGCCCAGGTCGCCAAGGATGATAACGCGAAGAAGGCGATCATCTTTCTGGGTTGGGAGCCGCACCCGATGAACGCCAACTTCAAGATGACCTATCTGACCGGCGGTGATGACTTCTTTGGCCCGAACCTCGGCGGGGCGACGGTTTTCACCAACACCCGCGCGGGCTTTAGCACCGAATGCCCGAACACCGGTAAGCTCTTGTCCAACCTGGTGTTTTCGCTGGAGATGGAAAACCAGATCATGGGTGCCATCCTGAACGACGGCACCGATCCGGCGGTGGCCGCCAAAGCGTGGCTGGCCAAACATCCCGATGCGATCAAGCCGTGGCTGGCCGGTGTCACCACCAAAGACGGCAAGGATGCCACGGCGGCTGTCATGGCCGCGCTGAAGTAAAGTTTGAAGGCCCCGGAGCGGTTCCGGGGCCCTTTTTTCTATCCAACCGGCGGGGACACGATGGACTGGCTGACGAACTGGCTGACGGCATATAAAATCCCGGTAGGCTTCTGGGCCAATACGGTGTTCGTCTGGATGAAAACCCATATGACCGCGGTGTTCGACGCGATATCGACCGTGCTGGAGGGGATGATCAACGGCTTCCTCTGGCTGTTGCAAGCGCCCAACCCCTTGATCCTGATCGCGGTTTTCGTGGCGGTCGCTTGGGTTCTGCAACGCAACTGGAAAATTTGCGTCGGCGTGGCCCTAGGCTTTCTGTTCGTGGTGAACCAGGGCTACTGGAAGGAAACCACCGAAAGTCTCACCCTGATCCTGTCGGCCTGTGCGGTTTGCATGGGCGTCGGCGTGCCCTTGGGCATCGCCTGCGCCCACAATGCGCGGCTCAATTCCGCGATCTCCCCCGTGCTCGACCTGATGCAGACCCTGCCCACCTTCGTCTACCTGATCCCGGCCATCATCTTTTTCGGCATCGGCATGGTGCCCGGCCTGATTGCCACGGTGATTTTCGTGCTGCCCGCCCCGATCCGCCTGACCGAACTCGGCGTCGCATCGACCCCGACCGCCCTGCTTGAGGCTGCAACCGCCTTCGGGGCCACCCCATCTCAACGCCTGTGGAAGGTCGAACTGCCCTGGGCCTTGCCGCAGATCATGGTTGGCCTCAACCAGACCATCATGCTGTCGCTGTCGATGGTGGTCATCGCCTCGATGGTCGGGGCCAACGGCTTGGGCGTGCCGGTGATGCGCGCTTTGGCCTCGGTCAACGCGGCCAAAGGCTTCGAATCCGGCTTTGTCATCGTCGTCGTGGCCATCGCCTTGCGCAGCATCTTCCAGCGCGAGGTCAAGTGATGCCCGACCCGCAAAACGCCGATCCGCAAAACGCCGCCGTTGAATTCGACAGCGTCTCGATCGTTTTTGGCAACCGGCCCGGACTTGCCCTGCCCCTGATGGATCAAGGCATGTCGCGCGCCGACATTCAGACCCAAACTTCCCAAATCCTGGGTGTCCATGATTGCAGTCTGACCGTGGCAGAGGGTGAGATCCTGGTGCTGATGGGCCTGTCCGGTTCGGGCAAATCCACCCTTCTGC
>JAYTQA010000484.1:0-2496 GCA_043746955.1 bacterium
CGCTGATGGCCGACCAACCACAGATATAGCGCCAATGTGACGGCCATGCCGCCGCCCGCGACAAAATAGGCGATATCAGCCGATGGAAACGGCGACGTCGCCCCCATGAAATAGCCAAACAACTGGGTGTAAAAGATCGTCCCGGTCAGCATCGCGAGGTTCATGATCGCCGAAAGCCCGCCCTGCAACTCGCCCTGCGCATTCTCTGGCACCCGTTTGGACATCAGCGCGGTCAGCATCGGGTGAATGAAGCCCTCCGGCCCATGCACCAGCATCAGCACCACCACGACCGACAGCGAGGGCGCCAAGCCATAGCCGGTGGCCGCCACCATCGAGGTTGCAAGGCCGATCGCCACCGTGCGCTTTTCGCCAAACCAGCGCACGAACGGCCCGGTCAGCCCGCCCTGAAACCCGGCCATCACCAGCCCAAAGACCGCGAGCGACAGACCGACCGTGGCGGTATCCCAGCCAAACTTCGCCTTGCCCCAGAACGCCCAGAGCGCGGGGTAAAGTGCCGTGAAAAAGAAGAACATCGCGAGCACCGCGCACAGCGGCAAGACGCCGTGGTAGGCCTGAAACACCTTGAAGACGCCGAGCGGGTTGGCGCGCGCCCAGTCAAACTTGCGGCGGTTGGCCGGGGCCAAAGTTTCGGGCAGCACGAAATAGCCGTAGATCAGGTTGAGGAACGACACCAAAGCCGCCACATAAAACGGCACCCTGGCGCCGAACACGCCCAACAGGCCGCCAATCGCCGGACCGATGATGAAGCCCAAGCCGAAGGCCGCCCCCATCAGGCCGAAGGCTTTGCCCCGGCCTTCCGGCGGTGTCACATCGGCGATATAGGCGTTGGCGATGACCCAGGACGCGCCGCACAGGCCGGCGAAAATCCGGCCAAAGAACAGCCAGCCGATGTTGGGGGCTAAGCCCTGGGCCAGAAAATCCACCCCGAGGCCGAAAATGCCCAGCAACAACAATGGCCTGCGGCCAAACCGGTCCGACAGGTTGCCCATGGTCGGGCCGAAGGCGAACTGCGCTATCGAATAGGCCGCGGCCATCCAGCCGCCGATTTTCGCGGCCTCGGCCAGACCTACCTGTGCCACATCGCCGATCAGCTTGGGCAGGACCGGAATGATGATGCCAAAGCCCACCATGTCCAAGAACACGGTGATCAGCACGAAACTGACTGCGTGTTTTGAAGGGGCGGCGCGGCCGGTCTCCGACATGAAGGCTCCCGTCTTGCTGGCGTGGTCCCGGAACTGGGGTCTGGTCGGTTTGGTCTGGTCGGTTTGGTCTGGTCGGTTTGGTCTGGTCGGTTAGGTCGGTTTGGTCTGGTCGGTTTGGTCCGGCCAATATGTTCTGGCCAATGGGGTCTGGCCGGTTTGATCCGAAAACCCCATTTGTCTCAGGAAATCAGGCTTTCGGCAAGCGCGGGCAGATCGGCATAGTGGTGCAGCAGCGCGTCGGGAGCCAGACGTGCGACCCCGTGGCCTTCCGGCCCGAAGCTCACCAGCACAATCGGAACACCTGCGGCACGCGCGGTATCCCGGTCGGTCTGGGTATCGCCGATCAGGATCGAGCGCGCCACCACGCCGCCCGCCCGCTCGACCGCTGCGATATAGGGCTTGGGATCGGGCTTGCGGACCGGGAAGGTATCCGCGCCGACCAGAGCGCCGAACAGATGGGTAATTCCCAACCGCCGAACCAGTTCGACCGCGAGGCCCTCCGGCTTGTTGGTGCAGATCGCCGTGGCATAGCCTGCACTGCGCAAAGCCTCCACCGCCTGCACCGCACCGGGATACAGCCGGGTTTCCCGGTCCAGCACATCGGCGTAAACCTCCAGCAACCTTGGATATTCGCGGTCTACATCACCTTCGCTCCACACCGCGTCCAGCCGCGAGAATCCCAGCCGCAGCATCGCCCGCCCGCCGTGAAACGCCGTCAGCGCATCGCCCGGCCCCAACAGCGCGCCATGCCCCATGCCTTCAAAACACCCATTCGCCGCCGCCAAAAGGTCAGCGCTGGTATCGGCCAGCGTGCCATCCAGATCAAACACCACTGTGCGCATTTTGCCCCCAAGCCCGCCTGAAACATGCCGTGAACCTCTGCCCCCTTGCGGTGGGCCCTTTGGGAGGTAAAACGGGGCACGACCAAAGGAAAGAGGCAGATGCAGGTTTCACTGATTGTTTTGGCCGCCGGCATGGGCACAAGGATGAACTCCGACCGCGCCAAAGTGCTGCATCCGTTGGGCGGCGTGCCGATGCTGCACCACGCCTTGACCACCGGACGCGCCTTGGAGCCTGCGCGGATCGTGGTGGTCACCGGCCACGAGGCCGAGGCGGTCGCCAAAGCCGCGCTCGATTTCGACGAGAGTATCCAAACCGTCATTCAGGAACCGCAACTGGGCACCGGCCATGCCGTGGCCCAAGCCGCCGCCTTGCTCGCCGCTGTCGAGGGTGAGGCGATTGTTCTCTATGGCGACACCCCGTTTGTGCGCCC
>JAYTQA010000485.1:0-2493 GCA_043746955.1 bacterium
ATTTGGGAGATTGAGCAGGGCCTGAGCCTGTCCGCCCAAGCCGTCTATGACGCCAGCCTGATCCGATCCCGCTGGTACGCCCATGCCGCCCGGCTGTTCCAGACCTATGACGCGCTGGCCCTGCCCGCCGCACAAGTCTGGCCGTTTGCGGTTGAACAGCGCTGGCCGCACATCATCGCGGGCCGTGCGATGGACACCTATCACCGCTGGATGGAGGTGGTGATCCCGGTCAGCCTCGCCGGTCTGCCCGCTTTGTCGGTCCCGGTGGGATTTGGTGCCAACGGCCTGCCGATGGGCATGCAACTGGCCGGTCCCGTAGGGTCCGATGCCGCCGTTCTGGCAATGGGGCAGGCTTGGCACGACGCGACCGATTGGCCCGGCAAACGCCCGCCGCTTCTGTAGCCTTGCTTGGCCGACCCCGCAGCCCTAACCATCACGTCAGCCCAAAGTGCAGGAGGACGGATGCGGCGTTTGACCCGGCTTTTGCTGCCCCTGGTGCCCTGGGCGATGCTTGGCGTCGCACTTTGGCGCCGGATCACCGGGGCCGAACCGCCAGAGGCTTTGCTCGAACGCCTTGGGCGCAGGTCCGCCCCAACGGGCCCGACCCTCTGGCTGCACGGTGCCTCCAACGGCGAACTCGCCTCGGCCCGCTGGGTGATCGAGGCGGTTTTGGCCGCCCGCCCGACGCTGCATCTACTGGTCACCTGCAACACGCTGACCGCCCGCACGATGGTCACGGGCTGGTCGCTGCCCCGCGTTACCGCAGCCTTTGCCCCGCTGGACTTGCCGGGGCCCCTCACCCGCCTGCTGACCACATGGCGACCCCAAGCCCTGATCACCGTGGAAGGCGAGATCTACCCGCGCCGCTTTGCCGCTTGCGTCCAAGCGGGCATTCCGGTGGCCCTGATCGGCGCGCGGATGTCGGAACGCAGTTATCGCGGTTGGGCCGAGTTGCAGCCGGTGATGGCGCGGGCGCTGGCGGCCGTCCAGATAGCCTCCGCCCAAGATGCGGCCTCCGAGGACCGTCTGCGCAAACTGGGCCTGCCCGCCCACAGGTTGCACGCGCTCTGCGACCTCAAGGCGGTGGCGATGGGCCGGTTGCCGCAGCCCAACCTGCCACCGCGAGACCTGCGGGCAACCACCCTGCTTGCCGCCTCGACCCACGACGGCGAGGAGGCGATTGTGCTGGACGCCTTTGTCACCCAAAGCCAGTTCACCCGGCTGATCATTGCCCCCCGCCACCCGCGCCGGGCCGATGCGGTAGCAGCTTTGGTCAAGGCGCGCGGCCTGACCTGCACCCGCCGCAGCACGGGCGCGTGGCCTGGGACTGCGCCCGCCGACGCCCAGGTGTTCCTTGCCGACACGATGGGCGAGATGGACCTGTGGTATGCCAGCGCCGGGGCCTGCTTTGTCGGCGGCAGCTTTGCCGTGCGCGGCGGCCATACTCCGTGGGAACCGGCGCGCTTTGCCTCCGCGATCCTGCACGGGCCGTCAGTTGCGAATTTCGCGGGCCCCTACGCGGCACTCGACGCCGCAGGCGGGGCCGAGGCCCTGACAAGTCCGGACCAACTTGCCGCGACGCTCAACCGGCTCAGGCCAGCGCGCCAGATCGCATTATCCAGCGCCGCCGCCCAAATCTTGCACGCATTAACCACCGAAACCCACCTGATTGACGATTTAATGATGGCTTGCGGCCTATAACGCGACCCAACCGCCTTGCACTGGCGCGCCGTTGTGGCAAGCTTGCAGCAGCAGCGCCCCCGGCACTGATGTGCAACATCAGGCGAGGACGGGCGAATTTGACGCAGGCGTAGCCAATGACCTATTCTGTCCCGATCCCTTTGACCGAGGGTGAAACCGAACCACCACCCCCGCCGCAGGCCGGGCAGGTCGCAGCTCTGTGCTGGCGTCTGCGCAAAGGCCGCGCGCAGGTCTTGCTGGTCACCTCACGCGACACCGGGCGTTGGGTGCTGCCCAAAGGCTGGCCGATCCAGGGCCTGCCCCCCGAAACGGCCGCCGCACGGGAGGCGTGGGAAGAAGCCGGGGTCGAAGGCAAGGTCGCAAACTCCCCGATCGGGCTTTATGGCTATGACAAGCGGTTGCCGGGCCCGACTGCGCTGCCCTGTGCGGTGCAGGTGTTTCCACTGCGGGTACAAAGCGTGAAGGCCAGCTTTCCGGAACAGAAACAGCGGCGGCGCAAATGGTTCGCCGCAGCCGAAGCGGCCCTCGTTGTGGCCGAACCCGCGCTGTCCGCGCTTTTGTTGCACCTGGCCGCGGAACCTGACATGCTGGACCCTAAATTGCGGCTGCGCTCGCCCAAGCGGGTGAAGCCTGCGACTTGACTATTCGCGTAAACCCTCGCCTTACATCGGCAAGTCATGATCCCCATGACGCCCGATCCAGCAGAGCCCAGAATGATCCGCTACGCGCTGAAATGCTCGGAAGACCACGACTTTGACAGCTGGTTCAAATCAGCTGAGGCTTATGACAGCC
>JAYTQA010000486.1:0-2491 GCA_043746955.1 bacterium
AGCGTGTGTTTTGCAGCACTGTACAAGGCTTGCGGGCTGAGGTTCATGCGCCCTCCACCTCGGTTAACATCGCGATGTAAAGCGTTAGAAAGATGAGGAAAACCGCGATGTCCACCACCGAAACGGCTAGAGAGTTGTGGGCAAAGGCGTGGATCAGACCAGCCAGCAACATGGCTGGTGCCGTGCAGGTCAGCGCCCAGAATAACGCCAACCGCCCGTCATAATAGCCGCCGGTTCCGCCCATGAGTTTTGCCACCAGATGACCAAGTGCCGCCATCAGATAAAAAACCGGGATCAGCGCCAGCATCCCCAAAGCGACCCCAAATAGGCTTGGGTACAACGATCCGGCCGGATTGACCGCAACATCGCGGGCCACCGACGGCGCACGGGCGGTGAAAGCCAGCAGTAAAAACACAAAAAGGAAAGACAAAACAAAGGGTTCCGACCGGCCCCGCGCGGCCAGTCGGCGGATCACCACGCGGGGATGGCGCCAGCTTTCCAGGATGTCAGCGGTCAGGGCCATCAGTCGCCATGCCTTCCCAGCCAGCCTTCCAGCCGGGCGCGAATCTCTTCGGCAATCGCCTCATCCTCAATTTCGGCGATCGATTCGGCCAGAAACGCGAGGATCAGCAGGCTTTGCGCGGCGCGTTTGGGCAGGCCACGCGAGCGGAGATAAAACAAAGCGGTGTCGTCGATCGCACCGGAGGTCGAGCCGTGGCTGCATTTCACGTCATCGGCGTAGATTTCCAACTCCGGTTTGGCGAGGAACTGGCTGTCATCATCCAACAGCAAAGCCTGAGAAATCTGATAGCCATCCGTCTTTTGCGCGCCTTTCTTCACCAGGATCTTGCCTTGGAACACACCGACCGCACCATGTTTCAGCACCTTTTTGAAAACCTGACGGCTCTCACACCGTTCCGCACCGTGGGTCACGAAAACCGTGTCATCGTGCAGGAACGCACCGTCGCCCATCGCGGCACCGGCGATATGGGCGGTGGAACCCGGGCCGGTGAAGCTGATCACCGCCTCATTCCGGGTCAAAATGCCGTTGGCGGTCAGGCTGAAGCTCTTGAACAGGCTGCCCGCGTCCAGCCGCGCGAAAATATGGGTGACGGCGGTGCGGGCGAGATCGCTGCCTTGCACGCGGATATGGTGAAATTTCGCACCCGCCTCGAGATCAACCTCCAGCACCAGGTTCATCCGAACCGCACCCGGGCCATCTTCCAGCAAGGTCAGTTCGGCACCGGGGGCCAACTTCACGTAATGATGGAGGATCGCGTCAGAAGTCATTGAATGTTGGTTATAAATCACGGAAATCGGTTTGGTCGCGCGGCCTGTCACATGGATCAAAAGCCCATCACTCGCATAGGCGGAGTTGAGGGCTGCAAGCGGGCGGGCGACCGGGGTTTGACCGGCGGCCTCAAGACTGCCGTAAGCATGCTCTGCCCAATGGCCGGGCGAAACCTGGGCCAGTCGGGTGATTTCGACCCCGGCAAGGCGCAGATCGTCGGAAGCGGCGGCATCAAAAATGCCATCGGTGAAGATCAGTTTCAGCCGGTCCACCGTGGCAAATCCGGGCGCTTCCGCATCGGCCTCGATCCGGGCGGCGGGGATCGGGTCGACCGACGTCAAGCTAACCGGATCGGTATAGCGCCAGTATTCGTCGCGCCGGGTCGGCAGGCCCATCGTGGCCAACCGGGACGCCGCAGCGTCACGCGGGGCCGCGAACCGCTCGGGCCGGGTCAAGCTGGCCAGACGTTGGGCCAGCGCCTCAGCACGGGGTGAGGTGACCCCCATCATCGCCCCCCAACCGAACTGTGATCTGCCATCAGGTCGGCATAGCCGTTATGCTCGACCTCCAACGCCAATTCCGGCCCACCAGACTTGATGATGCGGCCGGCGGCCATGATATGCACAACATCTGGTTTGATGTGGTCCAACAACCGCTGGTAATGGGTGATCACCAGAAACGAGCGGCCGGCCCCGCGCAGAGCGTTCACCCCATCCGCCACCAGCTTCATCGCATCGACATCAAGGCCGGAATCCGTCTCATCCAGAATGCACATCCGGGGTTCCAGCACGGCCATCTGCAGAATCTCGTTGCGCTTTTTCTCGCCGCCCGAAAAGCCCACGTTGACCGGACGCTTGAGCATATCGGCGTCGATCTGCAGCGCTTTGGCTTTTTCGCGCACCAGTTTGAGGAAATCGCCCGCCGAAACTTCCGGCTCGCCGCGGGTTTTGCGCTGAGCGTTCAGCGCGGTGCGCAGGAAGGTCATGTTGCCGACGCCGGGAATTTCGACCGGGTATTGGAAGGCCAGGAACAGACCGGCAGCCGCACGAACCTCGGGGTCCATCGCCAGCAGGTCGGCGCCCGCCAAAGTTGCGGTGCCATCGGTCACCGCATAGCCGTCGCGCCCGGCCAGAACATACGACAGCGTCGATTTGCCTGACCCGTTCGGCCCCATGATCGCGTGCACTTCGCCAGCGCCAA
>JAYTQA010000487.1:0-6614 GCA_043746955.1 bacterium
TCACCGCCTGCATCGGCGCCTGATAGCGGAAGTTCTCATGTATTGCGAGCGGTACGCCAGCCTGTTGCGCCCGCCGGACGATCTCCAGGCAAGTTGCCCAGTCCGGGGCAAGTGGCTTTTGCACAATGGTGCGCACGCCGTGCGCCACCGCAAGGCTGACCATGTCAAGATGGGTTTCCATCCGGGTGACAATGTCGACGAAGTCGAGCTTTTCGGCGGCGAACAGCTGGGCCGGATCCGTGTAGTAACGCGGAATGTCAAACGCCTCGGACGCGGCCTTGGCCTTGGCGGGGTCGATGTCACAGACGGCCACCAGTTCAGCGCCCTCAGCGCGCATGTCGCGCCACGCATTCAGGTGGTTCTGCGCAAAGAACCCACATCCGATCAGAGCACCCCGCATCCCAGCCCCTCCATTTTTACGACATTCAACTCAATTGCGTGGCGCCCAAGGCCTTCAGCATCCCAAGCGAGTCAACCATGGCCCAGTGTTCAACAAGTATGCCGTCTTTCAACTGAAAGAGATCGAAGACCTCGACATCAATCGAATTGCCGGTTGGTTTGTATCCGAACATCTCGCCGGTATGGGTGCCGCGGAACCGCAGGCAGGCCAACACTTTGTCACCTTCGGCAATCACCGTGTGGATGTGAAGGTTCAGGTCCGGAACGCCGGTCAGAAGGACATCGTGGTGATGCTGCAGGCCTGCCGGTCCGATCACCGTGTAAGGCAGCCCCGGGTCGTGCCGCCGAAAATCCGGCGCAACGTGAAGCGCCCACCAGTCCTTGTCGCCCTTTACGAAGGCGTCGAAATATGCGCGCGCTATGCGCTTGTTTTGTTCAATCGACATGGTCTTGCGCTCCTCCTGCGTTTTCAGACGGTCTTGGCGGCAAGCTTGCGGAACGGCGGCTGGCCCGTCCCCGCCGTCAGGCCGCCATCCACCACAAGGTTGGTGCCGGTGATGTAGGTCGCATCGTTGGACGCGAGGAACAGGATCGCGCCGGCCATTTCATCTGCCGTCCCCATCCGTCCCATGGGAAGCCGGTCGGCAAAGCCCTGCATGATGGCCGGGTGGTTCTGCATCCAGGCTGTGGAACCTGTCTCGGTTACCCCTGGGCAGATCGCGTTGACCCGAATCCCATCCGACGCATGGTCGACCGCCATGGCGCGCGTCAGGTTGACGACGCCGCCCTTCGCGGCGTTGTAGGCGGCGAAGCCCACATCGGCCACGAGGCCGGAGATCGAGGCGGTGTTGACGATGTTGCCCTTGCGCGCAATCAGGTGTGCAAGGCTGGCGCGGCTTGCGTAAAACACCGAACTCAGGGTGGTGGCAATCACCCGGTCCCAGGTTTCCGGGCTGATCTCGGTGACATAGCCAAAAGCGCCGACCCCGGCGTTATTCACCAGCACGTCCAGCCCGCCGAAGCGCTTGACTGTCTCGGCGATAAAAGCCTCGATCTCGTGCGGCCTCGAAACATCGACGCGGGCGACGTAAAGCTTGCCCTCAGCAAGCCCCATCTCCGCCGCATGGCCTTTCAGCCGGTCAAAATCAATGTCGCAGAGCGCGAGGGTCGCACCTTCTGCGGCAAAGCGCCTCGCTGCGGCCAGACCGATGCCCGAGGCTGCCGCAGTGACAAGGACGACCTTGTTCTCAAATCTGTTCATGGTCGCTTTTCCTTTCTAAGCCCGACGAGACTGCGCACGTGACACCGCCGCGACCGCAATCAAGATTCCGCCCCAGATAGCCAGGGTCAGGAACTGGCTGAAGTCCAGCAGGTTAAAGCATGTGGAGATGAGCTGAAGGATGACCAGCGCCAGAACGAGGCCGCCCATCTTGCCGAACCCACCCGAGGGCGAAACGCCGCCAAGCACCGCCGCAAGAATGGTCACCAATAGATAGCTTTCGCCGTAAGAAGCGTTGGCGGAGTTGAAACGCGCCATCATGACGACTCCGGCGATTGCGGCAAGCAGGCTTGAAATCATGTAGGTCGAGACGATCGTTCGGCGGGTGTCGATGCCGGAATAGCGGGTCGCCGCTTCGTTGGAACCCAGCATATTGAGCGTCTGTCCAAAGCGGGTGGATCGCAGCACGATACTCATGACAAGCGCCACTGCGACAAAGATCAGCATGACGACCGGGATGCCAAAGACCGTGCCGTTACCGATGAACAGGATCGGGGCCGGAAACCCCGAAAGGATGCCCCCGCGCGTGACGCCAATCGAAATGCCCTTGATCAGCGTCATTGCGCCGAGCGTGGCCATGATCGGAGAGACGCCAAGATAAGCGATGATCACGCCATTCACGCCACCAATGACCAGTGCCAGGGCCAACCCCGCTGCCAGCGCAAGAAGCTGCCAGAGCGCCCAGGCAATGCCCGGCTCCGCCGGAACGAAGCTGAAGATGAAGGCCACGGTCAGCGCCACCAGATTGGCCGTCGCGATGATCGAAAGATCAAGCCCGCCCGACAACAGCGCCACCATCATGGCGATCGACAGGATGCCCAGTTCAGGAAGCTGGAATGCCATGGAACGAAACGAGGTTGCGTTGAACAACCTGTCGCCCAAAAGCAGACCGAACACCAGAACTAGCGCCGCGAGCAAACTCAACAGGCGGCGGTCCACTGCATCGACGCGTTTGATGACACTGGCCAGGATGGCAGGTGAGGTGTTCATCCGGTTGCTCCGATCCGGCGCCCGAGCACGCGCTGCTGCCGCGTACGGTCCCATGCGATGGTTGAAACTGCGACAAGGAAGACAAAACCGGTGGCGAACTGGATCCAGAATGAGGACACACCGATTAGTATGAGCCCGTTTTGCAGCAGCGCCAGAAGCAGGAGCCCAAGCACTGTACCCAGAATGCTGCCGGTGCCACCCGTAAGGCTGGCACCACCAAGTACCACCACCGCCAGCACGTCCAGCTCCCGGCCAACCAGCGCGTTGGGAACTACCGACTGCGATGCCTGCGCTTGCACCAGCGATGCGAGGCCCGCCATGACACCGAGGAAGCCATAGGCGACCATGTTGAGGCGGAGCTCGTTGAATCCCACCCGTTTTGCCGCTTCGGCATTGCCGCCGAGGGCGCGCAGTTGCCGACCTACGCTCAGCCGGTTCAAGAGAAACCATGCAAGGACAAACGACAGCACCAAGCCCAAAATCTGCATGTTGAGGATGAGTGGGTTATTGGTTTCAGCCCCGGCGATCACCCAAGACATGCCGTCGGCATACCAGCCCGGCAGGAAATTGATCGGGTCACCCTTGGTGAAGAACATCAGCAGTCCGAAATAGACGTTGAGCAGTGCTATCGTGACAATAATAGATGAAATGCGAAGCCAGGTGACCAGAACGGCATTGAAGAGGCCGAACATCAGGCCGGTGCCAAGGGCCACGGTCAAAAGCACGGTCCAGCCCACATCGTAGGTCGAAACCACCGAAACCGCGAGGTACTGCGCGATGGACGCTGTCGCCGTCATCGAAATGTCGATACTTCCGGCCACCAGAACGACGACGAGGCCTGCGGCGAGAATGCCCACAAAAGCGTATGATGTCATCAGGTTAAAGGCATTTCCCAGGCTGAAGAAACCCGTCGCGAAGACCGAGAGAAAGACGATGATCACCAGGTTCACGGCCAAGAGCCGGGCTTCGTGCGTGCGGCCGAAGCGGGCAAGGAACCTATGCATCGACCGTGTCCTGCAATGCGGCTTCCGTCATTTGAGCGGGCCGGTAGTCACCGCTGATCCGGCCGCCGCGCATCACCAGCACGCGGTGACAGTGGTAATAGGCCTCCGGGATCTCGTCCGTGATCAGGATCACCCCCATCCCTTCCTCTGCGAGCCGCCGCACAACGGCATAGATGCCATCTTTGGCGCCGATATCGACGCCCACTGTCGGGCTGTCGAGGATAAGGAGCCGTGGCTTTGTCGCGAGCCATTTCGCCAGAACGATCCGCTGTTGATTGCCGCCAGACAGCGAGCCGACCGGGTTCGTCGGGTCCGACACTTTCACGGAAAGATTCGAGATCCAGTTTTGCACCGTTTCATCGCGGCGGCGTTGATCAACGAACCCGAACTTTCCAGCCAGGTCACGCAGCACGGTGATGACCGTGTTCGCGGCGACCGATTGCTCCATCACCAGTCCGAGCGACAGCCGGTCTTCGGAAACATAGGCAATGCCGTTCTTGATTGCATCCCGGTTGGAGCTCATCCGAAGGGCCTTGCCATCCATGATGATCTCGCCAGCATCCGGATGCGTCATGCAGAACAACGACAAAGCGAGTTCGGTGCGCCCCGAACCGAGACGGCCGGTGAGCCCGAGGATTTCGCCCTTGCCGACGGTGAAGGAGACGTCGCTGTACTCACCGGCGCGCGAGAGGTTGCGAACTTCCAGCAAAGGCTCGGTCGGCGGCGCGTTGTCCAGCGGCCGATACTCGAAAGACTTGCCGGTCATCAACTCCACCAGCTTGCGGTTGGTCATCCCCTTCGCCTCAAAAGTTCCGCATTTTTCGCCGTTCCGCAGGACGGTTACGCGTTCGGCGATCTCCAGAACCTCATCAAGCCGGTGGCTGACGAACAGGACCGCGACATTGCGACGCCTGAGTTCGAGCGTAAGCGCCAAAAGTGCGTCAACTTCCTTGCGGGTAAGTGAGGCGGTCGGCTCATCCATGATCACCAGCCGGGCTTCGTTGGCGATAGCTCTGCAAATGGCCACCAACTGGCGTTGCGCAATCGGAAGTTCCGACACGAGCGCATCGGGATCAATCGACACACCGATGTGCTCCATCGCTGCGCGCGCGATTTCACGCGTGGCTTTCCAGTTCAGCAAGTGGAGGCCGTGATGCCCCTCGATGGCGATGTTTTCCGCCACACTCAGGTTTGGGAACAGGGACAGATCCTGATAGATGACCTGAATTCCCCGCCGGATGCTTTCCGCAGGCGTCAGGTGATCCACAAGCTGGCCGTTAATGGTGATTTTGCCGCCCGGTTCCGGCCGCTGCACGCCAGAGATGATCTTGATCAGGGTAGACTTGCCGGACCCGTTTTCGCCGGCGAGGCAATGAACCTCACCGGCAGAAATATCCATGTCTATCTCAGAAAGTGCGCGCACTCCGCCAAACCGCTTGGAAATACCGCGGAGATCGAGAAAAGTGGGCATGCGCGCACCGGACTCCTGTGCAGAATTTGGCTCAGATTCCCATTTTCAGCAGTTCGTCAAGCGTATCCTTGTTCAGCACAAGCATGCGATCCACCGAAATGATCTTCTTGTCATGATCGACATTGGCCTTGCCGATGCCGGGAATATCCATGCCAGTCTTGAACTCGGCGTTCTTCAGAACGAGGCTTGCAACGGCCACCAGCGCCACACCCACTTCCTTGGGGCTCCACAAGAAGGTTTCCGTCAAAGCGCCGGCCTTGATCAAGGGTGCTGCCTGCGACGGCAGCGCAAATCCGGTGACGGAAAGCTTGCCCTGCAGCTTGCGCTCGCGCACGATGTTGCCAGCCCCAATCGGCCCGTTGGAGCCGAAGCCGATCACACCCTTGAGCTTCGGGTAGGCCTGCAGTGCATCGCGCACGACCTGCGCCGTTGTGTCGATCTGGTCGGCGCCGGGGAAGCGGTCAGCCGCCAGGTTCATCTTCGGGAAATTGGCTTTCTGATAGGCGATCGCTGCATCGCACCACAGGTTGTGCAAGGGCGTGGTAAGCGTGCCGACAATGGTGATGTAATCGCCTTCCTCGCCCATCTGACGGGCAAGCGACTTCATCATGGCTTCGCCAAAGACCTTGCTGTCCACCATCTCCAGATCCCAGGTGCGGCCTTCCATATCCGGGCCTTCCTGCGTGATCACGATGATCCCCGCATCACGGGCGCGCTGAACGACCGGCGCAAGTACCTTCACATCAAGCGGGATCAGCCCCAGGACATTCACCTTCTTGGCGATCACGTCCTCGACAAGGCGGACCTGCTGGGCCGCGTCAACCTGAGCGGGCCCGATCATATTCGAATCAATACCATATTTCTTGCCGGCCTCCTCAAGGCCCTGGCCGAGCAGAGTGAAATAAGGCACACCGACGATCTTGCAGACTGTGGTCATTGTCGGGTTTGCGGCGTATGCCGCGCGGCCGAATCCGAGTCCGGTTACGGTCGCTGCAGCCAGCCCGGCTGCCGATTTCAAGAGTTGACGACGAAGCATTATTTCCTCCCAGTCAGATGAATTCTGATCATTGAGTTCACTTTTGCTCCGTCGCATCAGCCCCAACAAGCGACATTTTTACAGGAACACTTGAATCCGATTCATCCCCAAATCATCCCCAAAGGATTTTGTGGGGTGCAAACCTCAAGAGCCGGGGTCGGGGTCGGGGTCGGGACCATAGCCAGAACATTGCCAGTGCCGCAAGTGCGCTGGTCGAGAGCAACAGGTCGGCGCATCGGCCGTAGCGTTAGGCGATCTTGCGCCCGGTCCTGAAGACCGGCGAACATGTTCTCGATTTTGTGTCGCATCTGGTGGTGGGCCGCGTTATGCCAAAGGACAGACGCAGCGTTGCTGGGGTAAGAAGAAGCGGAGCCGGTGACATATCGCGGCTTCGGGCCAGAATGTTGATGACGACCGGGGCGGAGAAGACACCCT
>JAYTQA010000488.1:0-2483 GCA_043746955.1 bacterium
GGAATCTCGAACCCGGTCCAGGTCGCCCGCGCCTCGACCTCGCGCCGCGACGGTTTGTCCAACAGCGCACAGACCTCCAGCCGCGCCGGTTCGCGCGAGCGCAGCAGGTTGACCACATGGTGCAAGGTAAACCCGGTATCGACGATATCCTCGACCACCAGCACCGATTGCCCGGCAATCTCACCGCGCAGATCCTTCAATATCCGCACCTCACGGCTGGAGTGCATGCCGTCGCCATAAGACGACGCTTCCAGAAAATCGACCTCGACCGGCAGCGCGATCTCGCGCACCAGATCCGCGATGAACACGAACGACCCGCGCAACAGGCCGACCACGATCAGCTTGTCGGTGCCCTTGAAGCTTTGGGTGATCTCGGACGCAAGCTCCTCGACCCGGGCCGCAATCGCCTTGGCGCTGATCATCTGGTCGATCACATAAGGACGCTCAGGCATGGGAACTTTCGGGCATCTGAACCTCCAGAAATTTGAACCTTCAGGCCAGCGAACCCTCAGGCATGTACTGCCTCAGGCAAGCGAACCCTCAGGCATATGCACCCCCGGGCATGTGACCGCTTTGGCACCGGGGCCCCTTGATTTTTCCGCGATTTTGACCGCAAGGCTACTCAAAAGCAGAGCAGCCCGGCTGGCAAGGGTTATTGCGGGCAGAAGGCAGGAATGACGCGCCACCTTGAAGAGAAAGTGCTGCCGTTCACCCCGGCAGAGATGTTCGATCTGGTGGCCGATGTGGCGCGCTACCCGGAGTTTCTGCCCTGGACCGCCGCCGCCCGGATCCGCTCACGGCTGCCGATTGAGGGCGGCGAGGTGGTCGAGGCCGACCTTGTCATCTCGTTCAAACTGTTCCGCGAACGCTTCGGCTCCCGCGTGACCCTGCTGCCCGGTCAGGGGCGCATCCTGACCGAATACCTCGACGGCCCGTTCTGCCACCTGAAATCGGTCTGGAGCTTTGCCGCGCTGCCCGGTGGTCAACCCGGTTGCCGGGTGATCTTTGACGTCGATTTCGAATTCCGCAACGCCCTTCTAGGCGGGGTGATCGGCCTGGTGTTCAACGAAGCGATGACCCGCGTGGTCCGCGCGTTCGAGGCGCGGGCGAAGGCGCTGTACGGCCCGGCCTGAGGTCACCCCCCGTTTCAGGGGCACAAGGCGGGATCCCTGACGCCCTGCACCTGCCGCAAGTGATAGCGTTTCAGTACCTTGGCCCCGAACACACGGTCGAGCGGGATCACCGGCCCTGCGGTGGTGAACAGCGCGGCGTGATCGGCATGATCCTCCTCGATCAGCAGCCCCGGCGCTTGGCACAGATCGGCGGGGAACGGGCCGCGAAAGCCGTAGCGCTGCAAGTCGGTCACTGACCAGACCTGCCGTCCGGGCAGGCTGCTGTAGAGCTGCCCGGTCAGCGCGTAGTCCGTGGTGGCGATCCAACCCTGGCTCGGTATCTGCGCCAGCATGGCCGGCCAGCCGCGCGTCTGGTTGGGCGGATTGTCCCCGACACCCAAGGGCGCAAAGGGGTTGAACGCCAGCGCCAGCACCAGACCCGACAGCGCGCCCGAGCCTGCCAGCAGCCAGCCCTGCCAGCGGCTCTGCACGCCTGCCGCCAGCAGCGCCGCAACGGGTGCCGCCGGGATCAGCCAGTTGGCCTGCACCTGCGCATGCAGGGCGTGAACGCCGAAATAGGCCAGCAAGGGGGCGACCGACCACAGCAGCAGGGGCAGGCGCGTTATGTGCGGCCGTGCCAGAACCCAGATCATCGGGCCGGGCAAGATCGCCAGCATCGCCAGATAGGCGACCAGATGCCCCGGCGCAAAGCCGCCGCCCGCGATGCGGCCGAACTGCCGCTGAAAGCCCAGCATGTCATGCGACAGGTTCCACAGCAGCAGTGGCACCACCGGCAGCAGCGCCGCACCCAGCGCCAGCCACGGCCCGGGGGTTCGCAGGCTCGCCTGTCCGGGGCGCGTGAACAGCAACCAGCCGACAAAGCCGACCCCGAGGAACAGGTTGGTGAATTTGGACAGGATGCCCAAGCCCGCGGCCAGTCCCGCCAGCAGCCACCACAGCCGGCCCTGACCTGCCGTCGCCCGCAAGGCCGCAGCGGTCGCCAGCACCCAGAACAGCGTCGAGGGCGCATCGGGCGTCGCAAACCCGCCGACCAGCAGCACCAGCAGGCTGGTGTTGAACCACAGGACCGCCCGCAGCTGGGAAACCCCACAAGACCGCGCCATGTCGGCGACGCCAAGGCTCGCCACCGCCATGCCGATCAGCGCCACCACCCGGACGCCGAACGGCCCGCCGCCAAACAGCGAAACCCCGGCGCGGATCATGGCGGCGATCATCGGCGGATGGTCGTAATAATCCCAGTCAAGGGCCGAGGCCCAGAGACGGTAATAGCTTTCATCCCCGATCAGCGGGATCAGCGCGCCCACCCCCAGATGTAGCGCCAGAAACCCCAGGCTGACCCCCAGCGCCACC
>JAYTQA010000489.1:0-2469 GCA_043746955.1 bacterium
CAGCACGGTGTCGATCAGCGAGACGTCCGAGCCGGGCGCTTCCTGCGCCACCCCACCGATGCGGGCGCGGTTGGGCATCGAGATGGCGCCACCCTCCAGCGCCAGTTCGCCCTTGATGATCCGGAACAGCGTGGTCTTGCCAGCGCCGTTGCGGCCCACGATGCCGACCTTGTGGCCGGTGGGAATGGTCGCGGAGGCGCTTTCAAACAACGGGCGGCCTTCGACCGAATAGCTGATGGAGTCGAGTTTGAGCATGATGGGGGCGCATTGCCCTAAGTGGCGGGCGAGGTCAACCGCGTGTTAGGTGCAGTTTGTTCGCAACAAGGCACCCTGCGCGCCGGAGCCCAACGAATCAGCATCGGCAGGACAAGGCACTGTAAGTGCGATCTGAACGCAATCGCTTCAAAAAAATGGAACAAGCTTCCTGTATTGCGCTGACCGGGCTATCGCAGCATCGCAACAATATTCTTCGTCACTTTGCCAACGCCTTCATTTTTATTGTTCATTACGATGGATAAATTGCAGAGGGCCTTTTGCGCTCCATCAAAATCTTTCTTGTATTTCAGGAAATCCGCATCTTTTTCCTTTTCAAGATCATCAGCGATGACAGAGTAGCCCTTCATCGCTGCCAGAAGGGATTTCACTTGCGTTTCAAGATCTTTCGCCTCCTTCCAATCCTTTTCTGCACTGTCAATCAGCTTCACGATCAGGTTCTCGACCGAATCCATCTGCGGACCCGCGTCTGACTTGAACTTTTTGCTTTTGTCAAAATTCGGAACTTTGCTCTTAAAAAACTGCCATATTTTGCGCGCGTCGCCCATCGTGTCCTCCACCAAAACATGCCTAAAAAATAGCCTACCAGAGAATTCCGTTCTGGCAAGACGAACCGTTACCCCGCCCGGCCATCGGGATATTCCGCTGGCCCCTTGATCTCCAGTTTGTGGCCGAACGGGTCGTGGATATAGAAGCTGTGCCCCATGCCGCGTGCGCCGCCGTGGGTGGCCTCGCGGTCGATGGCCACGCCGTGCGCGGCAAGGTGGGCGCGCAGGGCGGCGGGCGCGAAGGGCGAGGTCGCGATGCAGATGTGGTCGACGTTGCGGCCCCCCGCCACGGGCGGGATCGCAGGTGCAGCACCGGGGTGGCTGGTGTCCCAGAGGACGATCAGGGCCGAGCCGCACCAGACCTGCTCCATCCCAAGGGCCGGATAGGAGTAGCCGGGGACGGCGCCCAGCACATCGGCATAGAAGGTCATTGCCTTGGCCATGTCATCGACGAGCAACACGACATGGTCGATGCCGACCAGGCTGAACGGTGGTTTGGACATCGGCACTCCCAAGGTCTGTGGCGTGGCCTGTTCGGTCAGGTCATCGGAGGTGGTTTTCAAGGTTTTTAGGTTTGCGGTTTACCCCTTGGGCATTTTTCGCTTTGCGGTTTTTAGGTTCGACGTTTTTCGGTTCGACGTTTTTCGGTGCGCGGGGCCCGGCCAACCGGCGCGCCCGGATTGCGGCTTTTCACCGGGCGAGCATCATGCTAGACGCCCGCCAACATTCTGGCGCGGGCCTCAGGTTCCGCGCCTTGTCCTCTGGAGTCAAGCACATGGCCACCGAACGCACGCTTTCCATCATCAAGCCCGACGCGACCCGCCGCAACCTGACCGGCAAGATCGTCGCCAAGTTCGAGGATGCCGGTCTGCGGGTGATCGCCTCCAAGCGGCTGCAACTGACCCAAGCGAGCGCTGGCGCGTTCTATGCCGAACACAAAGAGCGCGGGTTTTACGGCGAACTGGTGGCGTTCATGGCGTCCGAGCCGGTGGTCGTGCAAGTGCTGGAAGGCGAAAGCGCCATCGCCCGCAACCGCGAAGTGATGGGGGCGACCGATCCGGCCGCCGCAGCCGCTGGCACGATTCGGAAGGATTTCGCGCTGTCCAAGGGCGAAAACTCGGTCCATGGGTCGGATTCCCCTGCGGCTGCGGCGCGCGAGATCGGGTTCTTCTTCTCGGGTCTTGAACTGGTCGGCTAACGGTTTGGCCGGTCGGGCACCAAGGGGTTTCGCTAAAAAAACCTCGGGGTTCGGGGTCACGAGCGTTCCAGAACGCCGAAAAAATCAAGGGCCGCTGCCAGTTCGGAGCGGCCTTTCGCGTGCGTTTCGGCCACCAGCGCGTCAAACCGGGCGCGCAAGGCGTTTTTCTCCTCGCCCTTGCAATCGTTCCATGGCCGGCCTTGCAACGCCATCACCAGCACGTAATAGCTGATGAAATGCGCCCGAATGCCGGCCAGAAGGCAGCGGCGGTAGGCCTCATCCGCGCCCAACGCATGCAGGTCTTCGGCACTGGTGATGCCGGCCTTGGCAAACTGCGCCTCTGACGCGGGGCCAAGGTTGCGGATGGTGGAAATCGCGGTCATAGGCAACCTGACAAATAAACCGGACGTCCAGCCTAGCGGGTCATTCCGGGTCTTGCCAAGATGTCAG
>JAYTQA010000490.1:0-2466 GCA_043746955.1 bacterium
GGCGACCATCAGTTGCTGATCGCGGGCATCGGCATGATGCACCAGTTGAAGCTGTCAAACTTTGCCCGTTCGCGCGATCTGATCGAAGAGGTGATCCGCCGCGCCCCGCGGGAGCCGGAGGCGCATGCCTGGCTGGCCGAGTGGTACATCATGTCAATCTTCAACGGCTGGTCGGACAACTCCCTGCGCGATACCGGCGTCGCCTTGGATTGCACCGCGCGGGCGCTGGACATTGACCCCGACAACACCTTCGCTTTGACCATCGACGGGGTTGTACACAACAACCTCTTGATGCGGATGGACAAGGCGAGTGAACGGTTCGAGGCGGCGCTGGATCTCAACCCTAACGAAAGCATGGCGTGGCTGCTGTCGGGCGTATTGGAAGCCTACCGGGATCAAGGGGCGGATGCCGTGCTGCGCACCGAAAAGGCGCTGCGGCTGTCGCCGGTCGACCCGTTCGGCTATTTTTTCGACAGCCTCGCCTCCACAGCCTACCTCGCCGCAGGGGACTGGGAACATGCCCTCATGCTGGCAGACCGTTCGATGACCAAGAACGACCGTCACCTTTCAACCCTGCGCGCCCGGATTTGCGCGCTGCACTTTCTGGGCCGGAGCGAAGAGGCGCGGACGACGGCTGCCGACCTTTTGCGCCGACAGCCAGATTTTACAGTGTCATCTTATCGTCGCAACCATCCGGCGGCGCATTTCAAAATTGGCCAGAACCTGACGGCGGCTTTTACCGCAGCGGGAATTCCTTGAGGAGATAAACTATGGCGACGTTTGGTACGATGCACGGGGTTCATGGTGTGCACGGGGTTCATGGGGTGCATGGCGTTCACGGAGTGCATGGCGTTCACGGCGTCCATGGTGTCCACGGGGTCGGCACCTACGGCGCGCAATCCTCGGGCGATTTATTGGGCATCCAAACCTCGACCGAGGCGATCCTCCACGTTGCGGGCCTCGACCCTTTGCCGTTTGCTGGGATCGAACCGCTGACCCCCGGCTCTGCGGCCAACATGAAGCGCTGGTCGCCCGACATCCGCGCCCTGCTGCTGCAAAACGCGGTCAGCCGCCATGTCGGCCACGCCGCCGATGATGCGGTAAGCTATGTCAGCCTGACCTGGAATGGCGCGGCTGTGGTGACGCTGAAGCCTGCCACCATTGCGACCATGGCCAAGCAATGCGATTGGGTGCGCCATTATGCCGACCAGCGCGGCGACCGGGGCAATGAGATCCTGTCGCAGCTCGGCTCCTTCTCGGCCTATTTCGCGGTGCTTTTGGGCCTGACCGACGGTCGCAATCCCAAGACGTTTGAACTTTTGGACGCGGTGCAGACCATCGCGGGCCAGATCACCATGCTGCCCAAACACCTGTTTGCCTGCCGTCGCCCGGCTGAAATTGATGCCCGGGTTACCCCGTTGATTGCCACCCCGGGCCATGGTTCTTTCCCCTCGGCCCATGCCACGCAGGCGATGGCGATGGCGCGGGTGATCGAAGCACTGATCCGCGCCACCCCCAGCCATTTTGGCGATGCCGACATGCGGGTGGACCTCTGCTACCGGCAGGCGCACCGGATTGCGGTCAACCGCACCGTGGCGGGCGTGCATTTCCCGATGGATTCGGCGGCGGGCGCCCGGCTGGGATTGCAGATCGGCAACATCCTCGTGGCTGCGATGACCGGCGGCGGTACGGTTCATGCGTTTGACGCCTATGACCCCGATGACACCTCCGAGTTTGATTTCCTCTACGATCACGCCAAAGCGCTGCGGACGGCCCCCGGCGGGGCAGATGTGGCAGTGGCTGCCGAACCCCTGCTCGCCTGGCTTTGGGGTCAGGCGAAAGACGAATTCGCCCTGCACGCGGCGGTCTGATCATGGCCCCGACCGAAGCGGCCCTTGGCCCCTATGAACGCTGGATGTTCGGCCCCGGCAAAGCCTATGACCTGCCGGGCTTGCGGATGGACGCGCAGCCGAGCCTGTCTTGCGTGGCCGAATTCGCCACGGGAGTGCCCCACCCTGCAACAGCGGTGGCAGGCTTGCTGACGGCGGACGGCATCACGATGGTGCAGCGGCTGCCGACTTTGTGGCCCGGCGTGGCGCCGCATTTTGTGCCGCTGCTGTTATGTCCCGAAAACCCGGTGGCGATTGCCGAACATGACCCGGCGCGGCTGGCCAAACTGCTGGCGGGGCTCGCCGGCGGCGGCACCACGCATTTGCGCCTGAACTATCCGGTGCGGTCCGAAACCATCGACGCAGCCTTTCCCGTGGCACAGGTGGCACTTCCCGCAGCCCCCGGCGTGGACCCCGCTCGACCGCTGGTTATCATAGCGGTGATCGACCATGGCATAGCCTTTGCCCATAAGGCGCTGCGCAGCGCGGGCGCCACCCGGGTCGATTACTGCTGGTCGCAAGGAGCGCCTGCGGATGCCAGCGGCGCGGTTCTCTTTGGCCGGGAATTCACCAGACC
>JAYTQA010000491.1:0-6538 GCA_043746955.1 bacterium
GCCGCCGAGGCGCGGAAGGAGTCGCGCGGGGCCCATGCCCATGAGGATTATCCCAACCGCGACGACGTGAACTGGCGCAAACACTCGCTGGCCTTCGTCGATGGGCCGAAGGTGCGGCTGGACTTCCGCGCAGTGCACCTGACGCCGCTGACGACCGAAGATCAGGGCGGCATCAACCTCAAGAAAATCGCCCCCAAGGCGCGGGTGTATTGAGGGTCAGATGGTAGGGGAACCAGAAGGCTTCATACCGCTTCACGTGTTGCGCGACTTCCGGGAGAGACTGGCTCGGACGGACGAGAAGTTGGAAGAAACGCGGTCCTTGCTTTTTAGTTTGGATAAAGACCTAGCGAACTTGGTCGGCCATCGTACCCGGCATGAAGTACAATTCGAAGCCATCGGTGTTAGACTGGATCAAATTCGCCGCAGATTGGGGATCCATGATGGGACAGACTAAGCTAACGCATCGCTTGGAATCTGCGCTAGATGAAATCGTAGCCATGTTCCGTAACGACGACTCAACCTTGTACATCGCCTTCGAATTTCTGGTCTCGCCGGGGATCCTTTCAAACCTGACGATGGGATCAAAGTTCGCCCGGGCCTTGCAGGAAGCGGAGACTTCGGTTCCCAAGCAAGGGTTTAATTTTTGGGAGCCGCCTCAAGCCATGCGGCAGATTGTCGAGACGGTCAGGGCCGCTGTTCAGCGTGCTGACGGCGACAGTGAGGCGCGGGAGATCATTCTGTCCTTGCTGCGTGACAGCGAACCACAGGTCATTGCATCGGTGAAAGTAGGCTAAATTGAGCACCTTGTCTCGAAATCCGGAGTGGCCCCTTACCCCCCCAAAGGCGCGGGTGTATTGATGGCACTGGCGGGCTATTCCGGAACTCCTTTGGCGAAAAAGCTTGGTTTAAAGGGCGGGCAGGCGGTGGCGTTTGTGGGCTTGCCCGTGAGCCTGGCGGGCTTGGCGGAGGCGGCGGAGTTTCGGCGGATTGAAACCGCACCGGACTGGCGGGCTTTGCCGGAGGGCGCACGGGATGTGATCCATCTGTTCACATCCTCGGCCACTGATCTGGCGGCCGCTTTGCCGGTCTTGCGGGATTTGATTGCACCTGCGGGGATGATCTGGGTGTCTTGGCCGAAGCAGGCCAGCAAGGTGGCGACCGATCTGACCGAAGATGTGATCCGCAACTTGGCGCTTTCCGATGTACTGGTCGACGTGAAGGTTTGTGCGGTGGACGAGGTTTGGTCGGGTCTGAAGCTGGTGGTCAGGGTCGCAGCACGGGCGGCTCATGTGAATGCGGGGGTGAAGCCATGAAGCGGATTGCTTTGCTATTTCTGATGCTTGGTGCCTGCGATCCGCAGGTTGTGGTCGATAAAACCATCGCGCGGACGGCGGAAAGTGTCATCAGTGCTGTGACCGGATCCGGGGTGGCGCGCTGCGTGGTGGACCATGCCCAACCGGTGGAATTGCAAATCCTTGCGCGCGATGTGGGGGTGCAGGCGGGTACGCGGACCACGGCGATCATCAGGGGCATCCTCGCCCGGCCTGACACGCAAAGCTGCCTGACCCGCGCTGGACTGCCAGCGCCCGCCCTGCCATGACCCGAGGTTTTGCCGCCTTGGGCCTGTGCGCCCTTTTGTCCGCTTGTGGGCCGATGGCCTTGGATCAGGCGGAGCGGCTGTGTGTGTCAGATGCGCAACTGGCCCAGCATCCGCGTGGTCAGGTGGGCTTTGGCCTGGGTTCCGGCGGGCAGGCGGCGGCCAGTCTGGAATTGAACCTGTCATCGGACTATCTGCTGCACCGCGACCCCGATCAGGTGTACGCGGCCTGCGTTCAAAGCCGAGCCGGCCAGCCGCCGGCCCGACCGTTTTCTTCAATGCCCGAATCCCGGATGTGAAAGGCTGACAAATGGTTCAGTTCACTTTGCCCAAAAACTCCAAGGTCCGCACCGGCAAGACCTGGCCCCGGCCCGCGGCCAGCAATGTCCGCAAGTTTCAGATTTACCGCTGGAACCCGGATGACGGCGAAAACCCGCGGGTCGATACCTATTTCCTCGACATGGACACCTGCGGCCCGATGGTTCTGGACGCGCTGATCAAGATCAAGAATGAGGTTGACCCGACGCTGACCTTCCGCCGGTCCTGCCGGGAGGGGATTTGCGGGTCTTGCGCGATGAACATTGGCGGGATCAACACTTTGGCCTGCATCCACGGCTTGGATGAAGTGAAGGGCGACGTCAAAATCTATCCGTTGCCGCACCTGCCGGTGATCAAGGACTTGATCCCGGACCTCACGCATTTCTACGCCCAACACGCCAGCATCATGCCGTGGCTCGAGACGAAAACCAACGCCCCGGCCAAGGAATGGCGCCAGTCGATTGAGGATCGCGAAAAGCTGGATGGGGTGTATGAATGCGTAATGTGCGCCTGTTGCAGCACGGCTTGCCCGAGCTACTGGTGGAACGGCGACAAATATCTGGGACCAGCCGCCTTGCTGCATGCCTACCGCTGGATTGTCGACAGCCGGGATGAGGCGACCGGTGAACGGCTGGACGGCTTGGAAGACCCGTTCAAGCTCTACCGCTGCCACACCATCATGAACTGCACCAAGACCTGCCCCAAGGGGCTGAACCCGGCGAAAGCGATTGCCGAGATCAAGGCCATGATGGTCGAACGGGTGGTGTAACGTTTGGGCGCAGGCCTGATTCTGGTCGGGTTGGTGCTGATCTGCCTTGGCATATCCGGCTGGCTGTGGCTGTGCGCGGGCTTTCGCTCTGGCGGCTGGCGAGGGGTGATGGGGCGGCTTGCGCTGCAAGTGTCGGCGGTCTGCCTGGTCTATGGCCTGGTGCGGGGGCGGCCCTTGTTCGGGCTTTTCACTGCGATGTTTCCGCCACTGGCGGTGGTGGAGGTGGCGCGCGCCGGGCGATATTGGGAATTTATCCAAGCCCTGACATGGCGAGTTGTCCCCTATGCCGGGGTGGCGCTGGTTTTGTGCCTTGCCTGGCGGCCTTTGCGGCGGTGGAGCTTTGGGATCACGGCGTTAGGTGCCTTGGTCGCAGCCTTGGTGGTCGGCGACCAGATCAGCCAAGATGCGATGTGCCGCGCCGCAGCCAGGCATGGGTTCTCGGCCTTCCTGCGCAACTCCTTTGGCTGGAGCCTTGCCAACACCCTTGGCATCCGGGAATTCGACAACCTTCACGCCGAGGCGACCGCGACCGACCGTCCGCTGGGGTGGAGTTATGCCAAGATGGATTGGTTTGTCTTACCTGATGTGACCGGCGTTTCACCGGTAGGCCCGGTCTTCATCTGCCCAACGGCCCGCTAAAGCTTGCGCAGTTTGTCCTGCACGTCATGGGGCAACGCGTCAAAGCCAGCGGTCAGGCCGTGCAGGTCGTGGACCATCGCTTCGATCTCGGCGACCTCGGTGCTGGTATGCGGCCGGCCTGACCGGGTCAACCCGGCGATCGTGTGGGAATTGCCGGTGGTGGTCGCATAGGTCCAGCCGTTGGTCAGCCCGAACGATACGGCCGCAGCGATCACCCCGGCGCTATCTGCGCTGGCCAGATCCGACCAGACGATTCGCCCGGTGTGGGTCAGCCCCCAGATCACCACCGGGTCGGTCAGCATTAAGCCTTGGGTGGAGTAGTAATCGGTCCATTCCGGCTTGTAGGTCTGGTAGAGCAAGGTGGGGGCGGTCAGACGAATGTGGATGGCCAGCGCAAAACCCGTGTCGCACAACGTGCTGAGCCTGCTCAAATGTGCGCCAACCGCCACGATGACGCCACGATCATTTGCCATGTTTTCACCCTTGGGATGCTAGCTGTTGCAGAAAACACTCTGACCGTGCATTGATTAACGGCATAACTGTATGACCTAGGTTAGCGCTCGGCAACCTGTTTAAAAGTAGATGGCAATCTTACATACGACGCGCGAACAGATCGACCAGATAGCTCCGGCGGGCTTCTACCTTGCGTTGCGGGTCGGGTTTTCTTTTCCTGAAGAAGAACTGAACAAACTGCCGCCCAATTGGATTGAATTCTACACGACCAATGGTCTTGTGGTCCATGATCCGGTGATGAAATGGGTGTACGGCAACACCGGGGTTCTGCGGATGGCCGAACTTGGGTTGCCCGACCCGCATCAGATCCGCGCGCGGTCCATCGTGTTTGGCCTGACCCATGGTGCTGCAATTTCCGTGCTGACCCCCTCAGACCGGGGACGCCGCAGCTATGGTTTGTTCTTCCGCCGCGACCGCGATTTTGCCGATCAGGACCTCGTGGCACTGCATGCCATCGTCAAGCAGTTGCACAGTGGCAAGACCGATGAACCCAGCCTGACCGCCGCTGAAATCGAAGCGCTGCAGATGCAGGCGGGCGGACTGCGGCTGAAGCAAATCGCCGGAGAGTTGGGGATTTCCGAAAGCGCTGTGAAAGCGCGACTCAATAACGCCAAGAAGAAACTGGGTGCCAAGACGCTGCCCCAGGCGTCCTCGATTGCGGCATCGCGCCGCATCATCTGAAACAATAGCTAGCGCGGGCGCGAAAAACACCGGTTTTGCTACTGGAGCTAATATTTTGTCGTGTTGCACAACCCAAGGCAGTTTATGACTGGCCGTACTGTACTGCATTTCTACTTGGGGAATAAAATGGACAATCTACGCTTCGACTTCTCTGACCTGCACCGTCACGGACGGGCGTTTTACGAGTTTCTGGCCCTGCGCAAGCAGGTTTTTGTGGACGAACTTAAGTGGGATGTTCCGCATAATGACACGGTCGAAATGGACCAATATGACACGCCGATGGCGCATTACTCGATTGTGATGCACGAAGGCCGGGTGATCGGCGGGGCCCGGGCGATGGCCACGACGACCACTTGGGGCGAGCATACCTACATGCTGCGCGATGCATTCAGCGGCAAGCTGAAGCACATTCCACCGAATATCATGTCGGTCGACATTGCCTCGCCCAAGGTGTGGGAATGTACCCGGCTGGTGATCGCCAGCAACATTGTCAGCCAAGCCGAACGGGCGGAATGTATGTGCCTGATCGTCGACGGTCTGGTCGATACCGTGCGGCGGCATGGCGCGGAGGAGATGATCTGCCTGTCCTCGCTCCACCTGATGCGGGCGTTGCGGCAGTTGGGCTACCAGGTCGACCGGCTGGGGGAAACCTATCAGAATGCTGAGGATGGCCGGACTTATGGCGTGCTGCGGATGCCTGCGGAATATTCCAATGCGCGCAAAGCGGTGATGCAAATGTCGGTGATGGCGAGCCGCCTGGCTGAACTGCAGGCGCGCGACAGCTTTGTGATGCCGCATGTCGCGCATCAGTCAGAGTGGGCAGCTGCCGTCTGACCCGGGCTGACCACCGCGCCGGCGGTGCTTTTGCCCATGGCCTTGCCGCTTGCGGTCTTGGCCAGATTTTGCGCAGCTTCTTTCAATAGGTTACCAAAAGATTAACCGCGATGCCCAGAGTGTTAATGCCAACGTCCCAGCCATTATCGGAGGCCAGATGAAACCCGACACGCCAAGCCACAGATCTCCCGTTGATGCCGCCGCCCGCAAGGCCGTGGCGCCGGTGATCTGCTATCCGGTGGAAAGTCTGCGCCGCCCGGATCTCGCACCCTTTCTTGCGGCCCGCGCCAACTGGACCCGGATCGCAGAGGTGCTGGTCCCGGCGCGTGACGCCCGCTGTTTTGAGGTGCCCGCTGGCCATTTCTTCCGAATCACCAGTGTTGACGGGCCGCAGGTTGGCGATCTGAACCTGTGGTCCGCCGCCGACGCGACCGAACGCTTCTTTTCTGGCAAAACCCGGGCCTTGCATGGCACGCATCTTTCGGCCGGCGATACCCTGTGGTCCTGCCTGCCATACCTGCGACCGATGGCCCTGATCACCGAAGACACGCTGGATTGGTATGGCTTTGACAGGTTCGGCGGCGGCGTCCACGATGTGATCGGCACCCGCTGCGACCCTTACACCCACAACCTTTTGTCCGGCGAACCGTATCACCACTGCTGCCATTCCAACCTCACGCGGGCTTTTGCCGACCGGTTCGGCGTGCCCCTGCATGTGGCGGAATTTGCCGTGCATGATGTGCTGAATGTTTTCATGTGCACCGGCTTTACCCGCGATACCGGACAGTATTTCATGAAGGCGAGCCCGGTGCGCCCCGGCGATTACCTTGAGTTCTTTGCCGAGATTGATCTGATCGGTGCTTTGTCGGCCTGTCCCGGTGGCGATTGTTCGGCCGGGCATTCGTCGGATGAGGCCGTCTGCCACCCGCTGCTGGTCGAGGTGTTCCGGCCCCAACGAGCCCCGGACGGCTGGCTGCCGCCGGGGCCAAATGGCTATGATCGCAGCCATGGACGCTGATCAGGCCTAAAGCCTAAAATACTTCGGCGACCGTGTCGGCCATCGGCGTGGTCGGGCGGCCAATCAGCTTGGACAGGGTCATGCTACGGTCCGTCAGCGCCCCACGCGAGGCGTGGTCGTCGCTGTCAGCCAAAGCAGAGGCCAGACCGGCGGGCAAGCCAAACCCCTC
>JAYTQA010000492.1:0-2459 GCA_043746955.1 bacterium
AAAGCCCTTCAGGAACCCGGTGTCGCGGGCAACGTCAACCGAGATGTTGTCCTTGTTGATGTCGAGCATGGCAATCTTGGCAGTCTTGGCCTTGTCACCCAAGGTGGCTGCAGCCCACTGACCGATCAGGGTGCCAGCGGCGAAGTTATCGGTCGCGAAGGTCATGTCCTGCGCGTCTTTGTCAGCCAGCGGGGTGTCCAGAGCGATGACGAGCACACCCTTGGCACGCGCGGCCTTCAAGGCCGGCCCGACCGAGTCGTTCGACGGCGTGATCAGGATACCCTTGGCACCAGCCGCGACACAGTTTTCGATGGCGGTGATCTGCGGAGCAGCGTCGCCGTCTTTTTCACCGGCATAGGCCTGGAAATCAAGGCCAGCTTTCTTGGCAGCGGCCTCAGCGCCTTCCTTCATCTTCACGAAGAAGGGGTTGGTGTTGTTCTTGGTGATCAGGCAAGCCAAGGTGCCGGCCGAAGCCGAACCCGCGATCAACGCCAGCGCGGCGGCGCCCACAAGGGCGGCAGCTTTGAACTTCATTGGTAGTCCTCCCAAGGAAAAAGGGGGATGTTTCCCCCGTCGGTAAACTTTGTCGTCCGCCCCGAGTTTGTCCCAAGCCCGACGATGGCGCGGAGAAAACCCGATTCCTCAAGCGGCGTCAAGATAAATAAATCTCTGTGATTTATTATTGACAGCCGGGCCGTTCCCTCACAGTGTCACGCAGTCCGCAGACAGGCGGGCCTCCTTTCATCCTGCACGGTGACGACGATGCTGATCGGTATTCCTGCTATTCTTGGCCCTGACCTGCTGTTCACGCTGCGGTCGATGGGCCATGGCGACGAGATCGCATTGGTGGATGCCAACTATCCCGCGCAGGAACATGCCCGACGTCTGGTGCGCGCCGATGGCCATGGGGTACTGGCGCTGTTGGAGGCGATCCTGACCGTGATGCCGCTGGACCGGGTTGGGTCACAGGCGATCTTGCGGGCGTCCTGGAACAACGATCCGGCGCAGGCCAGCGACTTTCACCGCAACCTCGATGCGACCTGTGCGCGGCTTGCCCCTGGCTATACCGTGACTCCATTGGATGGGGCCACACTTTATCCTCGGATCCGGGCCGCCCATACGATCGTGGCTACGACCGAAGCCGCATTGTTTGCCAATGTGATCCTGCGCAAGGGTGTGATCGGGGCGGATGGCCGTGCGGTGTAATCCGGGCGCGTTTCAGCCTGTGGCGGGATGATGCAGCTTCAGCAAGACACGCCGACCGACAAACCGATGCCAGAGGCCGCAGCGCCGCGCGGCACCAATCAAGCCGGCATGCGCGATTATAACGAGCGTCTGGTGCTGTCGTTGGTGCGCCAGCACGGTGCGCTCGCCAAATCTGACATTGCAAGAATGACCGGGCTTTCAGCGCAGACCGTGTCGGTGATCATGCGGGCCTTGGAGCAGGACGGGCTTTTGCTGCGGGGCGAGCCGGTGCGGGGCAAGATCGGCCAGCCGTCGGTGCCGATGTCACTGGCGGCCGACGGCGCGTTCTTTCTGGGGCTGAAGATCGGGCGGCGTTCGGCTGATTTGGTGATGGTCGACTTTCTCGGTCAGGCCCGTAGCACCCACCGCAGGGTCTATCGGTATCCCACGCCCGACGCGGTGGTTGGGTTCGTGGCAGAGGCTTTGCCGGGGTTGCTGCGGCTTTTGCCACCCGATCAACGCGGGCGGATCGGCGGTTTGGGGGTCGCCATGCCGTTCCAGTTGTGGAACTGGGTGCAGGCGCTTGGTGCGCCGCAGGCGGAGATGGACGCCTGGCGCGACCGCGACATTCAGGCGGAACTGGTCCAGGTCACCGGGCTGCCGGTTTACGTGCAGAACGACGCGACTTCGGCTTGTGGGGCGGAACTGGTTTTTGGCACCGGCGAGCGGCCCAAGGATTTCCTGTATTTCTATTTCGGCACCTTCATCGGCGGCGGGCTGGTTCTGAACGGCCAGTTGGTTCTGGGTCGGACTGGAAATGCCGCCGGGGTCGGGCCGTTGCCGGTACCTGGCCCGGACGGGCGGATGCGGCGGTTGTTTGACAGCGCCTCGATGTCGGTGCTGGCCGCGATGATGGAGGAGGCCGGCGAAAGTTCGGATCATCTGTGGGAAAAGCCGGACCTTTGGCATGTCTCAGAGCGGTTGCTGCGGCAATGGGTCGATGGGGCGGCGGAGGGCTTGGCGGGCGCGATCCTGTCTGCCGCAACCTTGCTGGAATTGGACGCCGTGTTGATTGATGGGTGGATGCCGACCTCGGTCCGGGCGATGGTGACCCAAAGGACGCGGGAGGCGTTGGCGCGGCTTGACCTGTCTGGCGTAGCCCCGCCGCAGGTGCGGGAGGGGTCGGTGGGCGCGCAGGCGCGGTCGTTGGGGGCGGCGGCGATTCCCTTGAGCCAGCGCTATCTGATTGATCAGAATGCGGCCGGGCGGGGGGC
>JAYTQA010000493.1:0-6520 GCA_043746955.1 bacterium
GTCTTGATGAACCTGGTGACCGGCTTTGGCTTTGGCGGCGATGCCGCCGGCGACAGCGCCACCGGGTTTGAAAATCTGGTGGGTTCGGCCTTCAACGACACGCTGATCGGCGACGGCGGCGCGAACATGCTGTATGGCGGTGCCGGCGATGACACGCTTTCCGGCGGGGCTGGCGGGGACACGCTGGTGGGCGGTGCTGGCAACGACACCTTCAACGTCGATGATCCGGCGGACCTGGTTGTCGAGAACGTTGGCGAAGGCACCGACACGGTCACCACCACGGTGATGAACTGGACGCTCGGCGCTAACGTCGAGAACCTGACCATGCTGGGCAACATTGACCTGACTGGCACCGGCAACGCGGCCGACAACGTGATCACCGGCAACTCTGGCACCGGCGGGTTCATCGGCTTGCGTGGCGACAACCTCCTGCTCGGCATGGACGGCAACGACACGTTGATTGGCAACGCCGGCGATGACACCCTGGATGGCGGTGCGGGCAACGACAGCATGGTAGGCGGGTTGGACAACGACACCTACATCGTCGACAGCCTGAACGACATTCTGGTCGAACGCGCCAACGAGGGCACCGACACCGTGCAGACCGGCCTGACCTACACGCTGGCGGTCAACTTCGAGAACCTGACCCTGACCGGCGCTGACGCCGTGAACGGCACCGGCAATACCGCCAACAACGGCATGTCCGGCAACGATCTGGCCAACCAGCTTCTGGGACTGGACGGCAACGACACGCTCTACGGCAACGGCGGCAGTGACACGCTGGACGGCGGCACCGGCAACGACAGCCTGGTCGGCGGCACCGGTGACGACCTTTACATCGTCGACTCGGTTGGCGACAAAGTGGCGGAGTTCATTGACGAAGGTATCGATCAGGTCAACACCTCGGTCAGCTTCGTGCTGGGTCTGAACCTGGAAAACCTGACCCTGACCGGCAGTACCGCGATCAACGGCACCGGCAACGGCAGCAACAACGACATTTACGGCAATGCGGCCGCCAACGTGCTGTTGGGCATGACCGGTACCGACCGTCTGTACGGCGGCGACGGCAATGACACCTTAGACGGCGGCGCCGGCTTTGATGCGATGTACGGCGGGGCGGGTAATGACAGCTACACGGTTGACAGCTCCGGCGATCAGGTCATCGAGGCAGTCGGCGGCGGCATTGATGTCGTCAACACCTCGATCACGCTGACTTTGGGCGCCAACGTAGAAAACCTAGTGCTGACCGGGGTGGTGGCGATCAACGGTACCGGCAACGAGCTGGACAACGTGATCACCGGCAGCGGGGCCAGCAACGGCATCTACGGCGGCGCCGGGAATGACAGCCTTTATGGCGGCGCGGGTAACGACACGCTGGATGGCGGTGCGGGCAACGACAGCATGACGGGTGGTACCGGCAACGACACGTTCATCATCGACAACACCGGCGATATCATTGTCGAGCTCGCGGCGGGTGGCACCGACACGATGGTTTCGGCCTTCACCATCGCTTTGGCCGCCAACGTCGAAAACCTGACCCTGACCGGAACCGCAAACCTGACCGGCACCGGATCGGCGGTGGCCAACGTGCTGACCGGCAACATCGGCGACAACACCCTTTACGGCGCTGCGGGCAACGACACGATCTATGGCGGTTCGGGCAACGACACGCTGGACGGCGGCACCGGCAACGACAGCCTGGTCGGCGGCAATGGCGACGACACCTACTATCTGGACTCTGCCACCGATGTGATTGTCGAAAGCTCCAACAATGGTGGCACCGATACCGTGATCGCCAGCGTCTCCTACTCGCTCTTGACCGGCGGTGCCAACGTGGAAAACCTGATCCTTGCCACCGGCGCCCTGAACGGCACCGGCAACGTGAACGACAACATCATCACCGGTAACCTGGCGGCCAACCTGCTGACCGGCGAGGCGGGCAATGACACCCTGTACGGCGGCGCTGGCAACGACACGCTGGACGGCAGCACCGGGTCTGACAGCCTGGATGGCGGCGCGGGCGACGACACCTATTTCGTCGACAGCATCCTTGATACGGTTGTCGAGGCGGTAGGCGGCGGGTTTGACACGGTCGTGTCAGCGGTGAGCTTCTCGCTGACCTCCACCCTGGAGGCGCTGGTGCTGACCGGGTCGTCCAACCTGACCGGCACCGGATCGACCAATGCCAACACGATCACCGGCAACGCCGGGGCCAACCACCTGTATGGGATGGAGGGTAACGACTCGCTCTATGGCGGCGCAGGTGCGGACACGCTGGACGGCGGCACCGGCAATGACAGCATGGTCGGCGGCGCGGGCAACGACACCTTTATCGTGGACAGCACCGGCGACACCCTGGTCGAAGTGGCACTGGGCGGCACCGACACGGTGATCTCCTCGATCAACTGGACCCTGGGGGCAGAGTTCGAAACCCTGATCCTGTCAGGCACCGACAACCTGAACGGCACCGGAAACTCGGTCGCCAACCTGATCACCGGCAACATTGGCGACAACCAGTTGAACGGCGGCGACGGCAACGACACCCTGAACGGCGGCGACGGCAATGACATTCTGGTCGGCGGCCTTGGCGACGATTCGATGACCGGCGGCCTGGGCGACGACATCTACTATGTCGGCTCTGCCGGCGACAAAGTCATCGAAAGCTTGTATGGCGGAACGGATTCGGTGTTCTCCAGCGTGACGCTGATCCTGGCCACCAACGTGGAAAACCTGACCCTGACCGGGGCTGCGGCGATCAACGGCACCGGCAACTCCTCCAGCAACGTGATCACGGGCAACGCCTGGGCCAACCTGGTGTCCGGCTCTGGCGGCAACGACATGCTGTATGGCGGGGCGGGCAACGACACGCTGGACGGCGGCACCGGCAACGACAGCCTGATCGGCGGCACCGGCAACGATACCTATATCGTCGACTCGCTGCTGGATGTGCTGACCGAAAACGCCAGCGAGGGCGTCGATCTGGTCATCAGCAATGTGAACTGGACCTTGGGCGACAACTTTGAGAATCTGACCCTCAGCGGGTCGGTGGGCAACAGTGCCACCGGCAACGCAGCCGCCAACATCATCACCGGCAACAGCGGTTCCAACCACCTGTATGGCATGGCGGGCGATGACCAGTTGTTCGGCGGGCTTGGCAACGACACGATGAGTGGTGGTGCCGGAGCGGATCACTTCGTCTTTACCGTAGCCACCGGCAACGGCACCGATCTGATCACCGACTTCAACGCGCTGGTGGGCGGGGCGGGTCAGGGCGACGTGCTGGAGTTCCGCGGCTTGCTGCACGGGGCCTTCGTCTACCTTGGCACCGCGGCCTTCACCGGCGGGTCGGACAATTCCGAAGCGCGGATCTCAGGATCGAGTGTGCAGGTCGATGTAGACGGCAACGGAGTGGCAGATATCACTCTGACGCTGACCGGGCTTACGGCGGCCAACCAACTGAGCTCGCTCGACTTCCTGTGGAGTTGAGGCGCGGACGACACTCCGACTGAAGCGGCGGGGGGTTCACACCCCCCCGCTTGGCCGCTTCTGCGCTCCTGGAGCGGGATGCGCAAATGTGGCACGCGGTTTTCCGCAACCATCATGCGACCGCTGGGTGCCTGAGCATGATGATGTTGCCATCAAACGTCATCATGGTCAGCACCACAAACTGCACGCATCCGCCGCGTATTTTGCCCAGATGAAAACCGGAAAACCGGCGCGCAGGGTTCATCCTGCGCGCGGTTTTTCGCATGGGCATGGGATCGCTCACCCGCGCCAAACCCTCTTTTTCAGCCGGCATTTTTGTGGTACTCTCTCCAAAGTTGCAGCCCTTGGGTTTTTTTCTGAGTTTCGAATACTCCGCGTTCCCATTTTCACACTTGAATTCCGGATGGCCTGCTTAAGCCCTCAACCAACCCTGGAGACTATTATGCATTTCTGCCATTGCCACATCATTCCCAAAAGCGTCTTGGAAAAGCTGGCCAAGGATGGCTCGCTGTCGGACACCGTGCGCGCCAACTTCCGCACCACATTGCGCATCGACGGGGCGTTTCGCCGCGTGCGCGACGAAGCGCGCAATTTCGCGACCGAGGTTCATGGCCAGCCGAGTCTGGCGGTAAGCCTGGCCACATCGGCCAGCATCCTGGTCTATGACCTGCACCACAGCCAATCGCTGCCCGGCCTGCCGATTGCCAACCCCGGAGCCTCGGCGGATGCATCGGTCAAGCAGGCGTTCACCACCGCCGGGCAGGTCGCGGCGTTCTACACGGCAGCCTTCGGGCGCAATTCGGTCGATGGCGCGGGCATGTCGCTGCTGTCGTCGGTGCACTACAGCATCAACTACAACAACGCGTTCTGGAACGGCAGCCAGATGGTCTACGGCGATGGCGACGGCAACATCTTCGTCGATTTCACCCGCGGCAATGATGTGATTGGCCACGAGCTGACCCATGGTGTCACCCAATACACCCTGCAACTGCGCTATCAGAACCAGCCCGGTGGCCTCAACGAAAGCCTGTCGGATTGCTTTGGGTCGATGTTCCGCCAGTGGCAGGCCGGGCAGACTGCGGCCACGGCGGATTGGCTGATCGGCAAGGACATCATGGGGCCGGGGGCTGCCAGCCGGGGCTTCACTTGCCTGCGCGACATGGCCAATCCGGCGGCGGCGCATTGCCTGTCGCCGCAGCCGACCAACTTCTCGCAATACAAGAACGGCATGGATCCGCATGAATCCTCCGGGATCCCCAACCTCGCCTTCTGCACAGCGGCCAAGGCCGCCGGTGGAAAATCCTGGGAGGGGGTTGGCAAAGCCTGGTATGCGGCGATGACGGCGGGGGCCTCGCCCTCGATGCGGATGAAGACCTTTGCGAACCGGACGCGCAAGGCCGCGAACTCCGGCTTTGGCGCGGGCAGTGTGGTGGCCAATGCAGTAGATCAGGGCTGGAGCCATGTCGGGTTGTAAAGCAGATCAGGCAGACCCCTGCACCGGTTTTGCCGCCCGATTTGGCAACCTCAGGCCTTTGGCGCAGGATTTGGGAACCTTATCATGCCCAAGTCCGTCTATAGAATACGATAGTCGTTTGAATGGGTCAAAAGGGGGACTGGATGGATCAGGTCAATGTGGAACGGCTGGGCGGCCTTGCCGGGTTTGGCGGGGCGCGGTCGCGGTTGAAAAGTGGCGGCCACGTCCAGCTTGACACCTTGTCAGCGGCCGACCGCGATCGCCTGAAACGTCTGTTCGATTGTGGTCAAAAGCCCCATACGCCGGTGACCGACGGCTTCACCTACCGGATCACCTTGACCGGGTCGGCGGGCGTCAAAGTGGTTGAACTGGCGGAGGCGCAGGTGCCTGCCGTGCTGGTCGCCTGTGTGGTCGATCGGCTGGAGTGAAGCGGACTTCGGGTGCGGAAGCCCTTGCCCCGACCTTTTCCCTAGGCCGGAGCGGCAAACGCCACGCAGTTGGCGGCGACCCAAGGGTCAGTCGCGCAAGACGGCTTCGATTTCGGCACGCGAGGGCATCGAGGGGGCGGTGCCGGCGCGGGTGACCGATATGCCTGCGGTGGCGGAGCCGAAGCGCACCGCGCGGACCGGGTCGATGCCTTCGGACAGCGCCGCAGCAAACCCCCCGTTGAAAGCATCGCCAGCGCCGGTGGTTTCCACCACGCGGCCCGCATGGAAGGCGGGCACATGCACGGTGCGGGTGCCGTCATGGAACACAGCGCCCTTGTCGCCCAACGTGATGATCGCAGCCCCTGCCCCCATGGCGCGTAAAGCGCGCGCAGCGGTTTCAGCCTCGGCGACCGAATTTACCGGCAGGCCGGTCAAAGCCTCGGCTTCGGTTTCGTTGGGGGTGACGTAGTCGCACAGGCCAAGCATTCCGGCCGGCAGGCTGGCTGCGGGCGCCGGGTTCAGAATCGTGGTGACCCCAGCCGCGCGGGCCAGTTGCAAAGCGTGGACGGCGACCGGGATCGGTTGTTCCAGTTGGGTGACAAAGACCCGGGCGGACCGGATCAGGTCCGCATTGGCGTCGATGTCGGCGTTGGAGATTTCAGCGGCAGCACCGGGCGAGATGATGATGGCATTGTTGCCGGTGGCGTCCTCGATGAAGATATAGGCGGCACCGGTGTAACTGTTGGGGTCTTGGCGGATCGCCGGATGGACACCCGCTTTGGCCCAAGTCGCCAGCGCCATCTCGGCGAAAGGATCGCGGCCCAAGCGGCTGATGAAATGGGTCTCTGCCCCGGCCATCGCAGAGGCAACCGCTTGGTTCGACCCCTTACCCCCCGGCCCGAGGACAAAGCTTTTGCCCATGATCGTCTCGCCGATCTTGGGCTGGCGCGGGGCGCGGTAGGCGGTGTCGGCGACGAACACGCCCAGAATGACCACCCGGCCCATCAGTGCACCGACACCACGGCGTCCGGCGGGATGACCCCTTTGCGGAAGATGAAGCAGCCGTAGAACCGACGCTCGCCGGTCTGGATCACCGCGTAAGCCTCTTTGGCGCGTTCATAAAACTCGAACC
>JAYTQA010000494.1:0-2448 GCA_043746955.1 bacterium
GGGCCTACGGCGATTGATTTCGTGCTGGGGATCGTGAAGGCCTATACGACACGGGTCGGCGAGGGGCCGTTTCCGGCGGAGTTGACGGATGACGATGGCGAAAGGCTGGGCGAGCGCGGTCATGAGTTTGGCACCGTGACCGGCCGCAAGCGCCGCTGTGGCTGGTTTGATGCGGTGCTGGTGCGCCAGACCTGTGCGACCTCCGGCGTTTCGGGGATAGCACTGACCAAGCTGGACGTGCTGGACGGGTTTGACCGCCTCAAGATTTGTGTGGGGTATGAGTTGGACGGCAAGCGGCTGGACTATCTGCCGACCGCTGCGGATGCGCAGGCGCGCTGCCAGCCACTTTATGAAGAGATGGCGGGCTGGTCGGAGACAACGGCGGGCGCGCGGTCTTGGGCGCAGTTGCCGGCGGCGGCGATCAGCTATGTGCGGCGGATCGAGGCGTTGATTGCGTGTCCGGTGGCATTGCTGTCCACCTCACCCGAGCGCGATGATACGATATTGGTGACCGACCCGTTTGCGGATTGAGGGCTGGGGATTGGCGGCTGCGGATTGGCGGCTGCGGATTGGCGGCTGGGGATTTAACCGGCTGCGGAATGGCTGGGGATTGGTGGCGGCGGATGGGCGGCTGATCCAGCCTGCGGGCGGTCAGTGCTGTGCAACAGGCGCCGTTTTGGGGGCCAAGGAAGGCGACGACATGGCTTTGAGCTACAAGACCCGGCGCAGGTTGGCCCTTTTGGTGCTGTGCATCGGGCTGCCCGCCTATATCGTGGTCGCGGTGACGCTGGTCGATCTGATCGCGCGGCCTTCGGTGCTGGTCGAGCTTGCGATTTATCTCGGCCTTGGCGTGGTGTGGATCTTGCCGCTCAAGCCGATATTTCTGGGGATCGGCCAGCCGGACCCGGATGCCGACAAGCCGGAATAGCCCAAGGTGGCAGGCGATACTGCCGCCTGATGGATGCGCGGGGCCGGTCAATTGGTGCGGACCCTGGCAGCTTTTGCGGGGCGGGTCAGCTTTTGCGACACCGGTCAGATTATGCGGACCCTGACAGCTGGCGCGGGGCCGGTCAGCTTTTGCGGGGCCTGACAGTTGATGCGGGTCCGGTCAGCTGATGCAAAAAACCGGTCAGCTGGCGCGGCGCCTCGCCTCGGTCAGGATGGCGGAGGTTTCGGCCAGCACGTACTGACCGCCCCTGGTCTTGGTCACCTTTCCGTCGCGCAGCAAGCGACCAAAGCCGCGTAAGGCGGCTTCGCGCGACAGGTCGGACTGGCCGGGCAGGCTTTCGATCTGCTGGAACAGCTGGGGCCGGGTGAAACTGTCGCGGCCCAGAACCAGCGTGCAATAGGCGCCGGCCGCCTCGATCAGGTCGTGCAGCGAGCTGGCCCCGACGCTGTCGGCAAACGCCTGAAAGCTTGGCTTGGCGGGGTCGATAAAGACGTTTTCGATCGCATTGGTGGCGATAGCCGGATCGGCCAGTGCGGCGGCGGTCTGCGCGGGGCCAGAGCTTACCCGGCGCGGCCGGACCGGCAGGATCGGGCCGGGTTGTGGTGTTTGCGGCACGATCTGCGGCACGACTTGCGGCACCACCTGAGGCATCGGGCGGGCGGTGGCATCGGGCTTGCGGTCGATGCGCTGCGACGAGACGAGGACCAAGGGGGCCGGCCGTTCGGTGGGCCGTTCGGTGGGCCGTTCGATAGTCCGTTCGATAGTCCGTTCGGTGGGCCGTTCAGGCGCATATTGGGACGTGCGTTCAGGCGCATGTTCGGGCCCGTGTTCTGGCCCATGTTCGGGCGGGCGCACCACCTGGTTGAGGTCGGCGCGGTAGGGGTCCATCCGCAGGTCGGGCTTTTTGTTGGGGTTGATCCGGCGGTCGGCGACCGTGGCCAGAACGGCGGCTTTAAGGTGGGCGATGGCCGAGCGGCGGCGCTTGGTTTCGGGCACCTCCAGTTCGGTATTCGCCTTTTCCAACAGGCGGTTGACCGCAGCATCGTCGGTCTGGGCTGCGGGCAGGCGGTGCGGTTCGCTAAGCCCCAGCGGGGTGGCGGCGGGTTCTGTGGTGGCGGATTGGGCGGCGGATTGAGCGGCGGGTTCGGTGGGCGCAAGTATGGCGGACGCAGTGGTCGTTGGCGCGGGGCCATGCGTGCCCAGTTCGGCTTCCAGCGCTGCCAGTTCGCTTTGCAGGTCGGCTTCGGCCTCGGGTGTCAAGGCGGGTCCGGGCAAAGCTGAAGCCGGAGCCGGTGGTTGGGCGGCTGGCGGGGCGGTGGCTGTGTCGGTCGATGCAGCCGGGGCGGTGTCAAGCCGGCGGATTTTGATGATCCGGGCGCGGGCGCGCTGGAGTTTTTCCGCGACCACCGGGGCCGAGATGGTCACCTCGGCCGGGCCGTTGGGTTTGGCGGCTTTGGCGGCGGGTTCTGCTGTGGCGGGACGGCCCGGTGCGGGATGGG
>JAYTQA010000495.1:0-2446 GCA_043746955.1 bacterium
ACTATGCCAAAGGCGGCGGTCAGGACACGATGATCTGCAACACGCTGATCACGCTTGCCGCCAAAAAGGACAAGACGCTGAACCTGCCGTTGAAAAACGCCGGATTCACGCTGGATGGCCTGCCCTCGGACGAGGACAAAAGGTCAGGCGAGCATGAGTTGAAGATCAAGGTCGGGGCCAAAGAAGTCTCCAAGAACAAGGTCTGGATCAACCGCCCCGCCACTGGCATCAACATCGGCCTCGCCTCGGCCACCTCGTCGGAGAAGGCCTCTGCGGCCCTGCTCAAGAACAAAACCAAGGTCGAGGGGCTGGAGCTGAAACTTGGCGACGGCGAACACGCCAAAGACCTCAAGTGGAGCCTTGGTGGCAAGTCCGGCTCGCTGCCGATGACCACCCATACCAAGGGCGATGGCGGCAAGAACGAGAAAGTGGCGCTGGATTTCCTGAAGAAGACGATGAAAGAGGCGGGCTATACCTGACCGCAGGTCTGACCCCGGCGTGGCCCGCAGCGCGACCGCCCCGGCGCAGGCTTTGACGCCAGGCGTCGGAGTATTCCGGAACTGCGCCAGATCAGCTTTTGCCATCCGCCGCCGGATGTGCGACGTTCGTGGCCGGTGGTTGCGTTGGGCCCGGGTGGGCCAGAGATAGGCTGCGATGATCCGACCTTTATGCGCCGCTGGCCTTCTGACCCTCGCCGCCTGCGCCGGGGAAAGCCTGTCCACCCAAACCCCGGCCACCCAAACCCTGCTGGCCAGCCCGGCTGCCCTGAACTGCACCGCCCACCATGGCCGCATCATCATCCGCCAAACCGGCAGCGGCTCCAAAGGCTTTTGCACCTTGCCCGATGGCCGCACGCTGGATCTGTGGGAGTATTTGCACCAGACCAACCCGTGACCCGTCCCCTCAAACCCCCAAGGAATGCCATGGCCCCGACAATAACCGCCTTCGCCGCCTCGCCCGACAAAGGCCGGGGTCTTGCCCGTGACATGCGGGTGCGATGGGCATTCGAAGAGGTGGGCCTGCCCTACAACACCCGCCTGCTGTCCTTTGTCGAGATGAAGCAGCCCCCGCATCTGGCGCTTCACCCGTTCGGCCAGATTCCAACCTTTGAGGAGGACGACCTTTCCCTGTTTGAAACCGGTGCCATTATCCTGCACATCGCCGAACATCATCCGGGCCTTTTGCCGAGCGATGCCAAGGCCCGCGCCCGCGCCGTGGCCTGGATGTTCGCCAGTGTCAGCACAGTGGAACCGCCGATCCTCGAACGGGCGACGGCAGTTCTGCTGGAAGCGGGTAAACCTTGGACCGCAGAACGCCTGCCCCTGATCGACGACCGCATCCGCGCGCGGCTGAACCAGCTTGCAGCGCATCTGGGCGGGTCGGATTGGCTGGACGGCAGCTTCAGCGCGGGCGATCTGATGATGGTCCATGTCCTGCGCAGACTTGGCCCCTCTGGCCTTCTGCAGGACTACCCCAGCCTCACCGCCTATATCGCCCGCGCCGAAGGCCGCCCCGCCTACCAACGCGCCTTCGCCGCACAACTGGCGGTGTTTGCCGAGGCGCAGGCGCAAGGGTGATGGCTGGTGGACCGGCATGCCGGTTCAACATCTGAACGGCGGGCTAATCCCTGCCCTACACCGCAACCCGCAGGGCGAGGTTCGCCCCCGCCCCACGCCCGCCCCCCGTCGATTGAGGTAAACAACATCTAAACAAAAAAACGAAAATCGTTATATAACAACGTCTTAGAAAAACGTCCACATGTGGACACCGCCAACTTACTCCGCCACAAACCCCGCCGCCTGATGGCTGCCATCGCAATAGGGTTTGTTGGCCGAATGCCCGCAGCGGCACAAAAACGCCCGGGTCAGCCGGTTGACCGTGTGGCCGGTGCCCGAGACGACCTCCAGATTGCCCATGACTTTCAAGGGCCCATTCGGCTGCGGCGTCACCTCGACCACACCGTCCCGCACGGCCAGCGCCTGCGACTCGATGACCGCAGGCTCGCCCGAAGCCACGAACCCCGACGCGTTATGGCTGCCATCGCAGTAGGGCTTGTTGGCGGACGCACCACAACGGCACAGGGTTGCGCGCGGCGTGGGCTCGGCCACCCCGCGCACCCGCAGCGGCGCTTCAAACGCCAGCGGCCCGTTTTGCCGCACCCGGACTACATTGACCTTTGGCGCCTCATCCGAACTGGCACGCGCGTCATTCCGCGCGACCCGGATCGCCCCGGACGGACAGTTGAGCCCGATCCGCAGCACCGCATCGGCACCGGCCGCATCGGGGAAAATCCACTCACCCGGCACATCGGGCACGAACACCTCCGGGTGGCTCAGCACGCAGTTGCGCGAATGCACACAGCGGCTGCCGTCGAAAGTGATGGTCACGTCCCGGCCCTTGATCACGTCCATAGCTGTCTCCCCTGATCTGGCTGTCGCCAGTTTTC
>JAYTQA010000496.1:0-2445 GCA_043746955.1 bacterium
GGTCGGAGTGGGGGCCGCGATTGCGGGTGCCCGCCCGGTTGTCGAGATCCTGTATGTCGACTTTGCCATGCTTGGCATGGATATGATCGTCAACCAGGCCGCCAAATTCCGGCTGATGACAGGCGGGGCGGGGCGGGTGCCCTTTGTCATGCGCACGCAGGGCGGCACGGGCGGCGGTGTTGCGGCACAGCATTCGCAATCGCTTGAAGCGTTGTTCTATCATATCCCGGGACTGCGTGTCGTCATGCCGTCTACCCCCGCTGATGCGAAGGGTCTGCTTAAGCATGCCTTGCGGCAATCCGATCCCGTCATGTTCCTTGAACACAAGCACCTTTACATGACCAAAGGGATGGTTCCCGATGGCGACCACGTCGTCGAGTTCGGCATTGGCGATATCAAGCGCGTGGGTTCCGACGTGACCGTGGTGGCGTGGTCGAACATGATCCCGCGCACGCTGGAAGCCGCCGAAGAACTGGCAGCCGAGGGCATCTCGGTCGAGGTGATTGACCCGCGTACCCTGGTGCCGCTTGACCGCGCGATGATCCTGAATTCGGTCGCAAAGACCCGTCGCTGTGTCATCGTGCAAGAGGCGAACCGGCGCGGCGGTGTTGCATCGGACATTTGTTCGATCGTTCAGGAAGAGGCGTTCTGGCATCTGGACGCACCGATCGAGATCGTGGCAGGGCTGGACATTCCGATCCCGTTCAACCTGGCGCTGGAACAGGCCAGCGTGCCGCAGAAAGACGGCATAAAAGCCGCAATCCGCCGATCCCTGCACCTGGCCGTTGCCGCCGAATAGGAACAGGCAATGGCGCCCGAGGTAATAGCCAAGCTGCGGCAACTGCCCTATTTCCGGCAGGCCTATGATTTTGACGGCATGGTCCCTGCGGACTTTTGCCAGTTCGGCGCCTTTGCCGCCACCGCTGCCGAATTTGTCGCTGCCACACACAAAACCGTGGATTTTGTCGCCCGTGCGCTGGAAGGCGCCGGTGCTCAATCCACCTGATGGAGAACACATGGCTCATCCCATTTTGGTGCCGCAAGTCGGCCAAGACCTGACCGAGGCGACGATCATCGAACTGCACGTCAAACTGGGCGACCGGGTCAAAAAGGGTGACCTTGTTGCCGTAGTAGAAAGCGAAAAGGCAAGCTTCGAGGTCGAAGCATTTGTTGAAGGCGTCGTCATCAGCCTGCCTTACAAAACCGGCGACGTCGCGCCTGTACTCACACCATTGATGATGCTTGGGGAGGTCGGCGAAGTTGTGACGGCAAAGGCCGAACCTGCGCCCGCCAAAGCAGCAGACGTTCCAGTCGCGCCCGCCCCGCTTGCGCCGATCCCTGTCCCGGTTCAGTCTGTCCCGGTTCAGTCTGTCGTGGCAGCCCCCAAACCCGTGCCGGCCAATCAATCGTCGGTCGCACCCACGGGCCTTCGGGCCTCGCCCGTGGCACGGCGGATCGCATCACCACGGGATGGATGTGACCCGGATCACGGGCACCGGTCCCTTTGGTGCAGTTGTGCTGCGCGATGTCGATACTGCCCTTGCCGCAAATGGTGCGTCGGGTGGCATGCTGGACCTGCGTACGTTGAAATCTGGCCAAGGAACACCCGTTGTATTCCTGCATGGTTTCGGGGCGGACCTGTCGTCATGGCGCCCTCTGATCGGCCGGATCGGGCTGGATAATCCGATGATGGCGCTTGACCTGCCGGGGCATGGGGCCTCGCAAGGACATGGTGCTGCCGACTTTGCCGCGATCGTCGCCACAGTGGGGCAGACGCTGCGTACGCTGCCGGGTGGTGTCCATCTGGTCGGCCATTCGCTTGGGGCCGCTGTTGCCACCGCCTTGACGGAACGTGGTGATCTGGACGTGCGGTCGCTGACGCTGATTTCGCCTTCCGGTCTGGGGCCATCGATTGCCGGGGACTTTGTCGAAGGTTTCCTTGCAGCAAGGTCAGAGGCCGCCCTTGCGGCCTGGATGCGCCGACTGGTCCATGATCCGGCCAGCCTCGCCTCTGTCCTCGTCCGCGCAACCTTGACGGCACGCGAAGCCGCAGGCCTGACCCTCGCGCAAAGCCGCGTGGCAAGCGCCGTATTTGAAGGGTCGACACAACTGTTCTCGACCACCGCCGCTTTGCGCGCCTACAAAGGCCCCTGCGCTGTCATCACCGGACGCGAGGACGGCATCGTACCGCTGCGGGAAGTCGAGGCTGCCGTGCCCGCGCATGTTGCGCTGTACCGGCTCGACCGGGTCGGACACTTGCCACAGGTCGAGGCTGCCGATCTGGTTCAGACCCTGATTGCACGCACCATCCGGTCAGCGAACTGAATGCAGCCGATGAATGACTATGATATCCTTATCATCGGTGCAGGCCCAGGCGGTTACGTGGCCGCAATCCGGGCACGGCAGTTGGGGCTGAAGGTCGGACTGATCGAACGGGCACATCTT
>JAYTQA010000497.1:0-6481 GCA_043746955.1 bacterium
GATATCAAGGCCACCGGCGTGAACGCGCTGCTGGACACCTTGGTCAAGATGGGCCTGGTGCCGCCCGATCAGGCGATGCAGGGCCGGATGATGCTGGCGATGTTCGCCAACACCTCGACCAGCGCGGATGAGATGACCTCGGCCCTCGAATTCAAGGACAAGCACTTGTTCGCCAACGGCCAGCAACTGCAATAAGTTTACCAAATCCCTGCGCTGCGGCCCCGTGCAAGGCCCGCCTTGCGCTTGTCTGTGCGCGGGCTTTCCCCCATAAGTTTTGCACAAAGGGGACCATTGATGCCGCATGACCTAAGCCACCTGACCCAAGCCCTGCTGGCCGCAGCCAAACTCGCCGGCGCAGATGCCGCCGACGCGCTTGCCGTCGCCGGCCAGTCCCAGTCGATCGACATCCGCCAAGGCAAGCTGGAACAGGCCGAACGGTCCGAAGCGGTCGAGTTAGGCCTGCGGGTGATGATCGGTCAGCGTCAGGCCTGCGTGTCAGCCTCCGACATCTCCGCCGCCACCCTGGCGCGACTGGCCGAACGCGCCGTGGCGATGGCCCGCGAAGCGCCGCAGGATGACACCGTTGGCCTCGCCGACCCCGACCAGCTCGCGCAAGACTGGGATCTGGCTGCACTGGAGATGGCAGACCCCGCCGCCGAACCCTCCGCCCGCCACCTCGAAGCTACCGCCCGCCGCGCCGAAGCCGCCGCATTGGCCGCCGGAAATATCACCCAGGTCGAAGCCTCGTCGGCCTATTCCAGCCGTGCCCTGCACCTCGCCGCCAGTAACGGTTTTTCCGCAGGCTACGCCCGCACCTCGCACTCCACCTCGGCCGTGGCCTTCACCGGCAGTGGTTCGGCGATGGAGCGCGACTGGGCCGCCGAAGGCCGCACTTTTGCCACCGACATGCCGGCCCCCGAAGGTATCGGCAGCCTCGCTGGCGAGCGGGCCCTTGAACGCGCCGGGGCGGTCAAACCCCCGACCGGCGCTTACCCCGTCCTGTTTGACGAGCGGATTGCCTCCTCGCTGATAGGCCATGTCCTGATGGCGATCAACGGGGCCTCGATTGCGCGTGGCACCTCGTGGGCGCGGGGTAAACTGGGCCAGCAGATCTTGCCCAAAGGCCTGTCGGTCACCGAAAATCCGCACCGCCCCCGCATCTCCGGCTCGCGCCCGTTCGACGGCGAAGGCTTGGCCACCCGGTCGCGCGCCCTGATTGCCGACGGCATCCTGATGGGCTGGACGCTCGACCTCGCCACCGCCCGCAAACTGGGGCTGCAATCGACCGGCAACGCCGCGCGCGGCACCGGCGCGCCGCCGTCGCCGGCCACCACCAACATTGATCTGACCCAAGGCACCGCCTCGCGTGCCGATCTTATGGCCCAGATGGGCACCGGGCTTCTGGTCACCTCGCTGATCGGCTCCACCATCAATCCCACCACCGGCGATTACTCGCGGGGCGCATCCGGCTTCTGGGTCGCAGGCGGCCAGATCAAATACCCGGTCAACGAATGTACCATCGCAGGCAACCTGATCGACATGCTCCTGCGTCTGACACCCGCCAACGACGCCCGCGCCCATTATTCCACCCGCGTCCCCAGCCTCTTGGTCGAAGGGCTGATGCTTGCCGGCGCCTGACCTTGCCCTTCTCATCCAAGCAGCTCAGGTAGCGGGCAAGATCGCGCTGCGCCATTGGCGTCACAGCCCGCAAGTCTGGGAGAAACCCGACGGTCAGGGCCCGGTCAGCGCCGCCGACCTTGAGGTCAACGCCGCCCTCGAAACCCTTCTGCGCACCGCCCGCCCTGACTACGGCTGGCTGTCCGAGGAAACGCCCGATGGCCCCGACCGCCTGACCACCCGAACCCAGTTCATCCTGGACCCGATCGACGGCACCCGCAGCTTTCTGCACGGCGATATCGCCTTCAGCCACGCTTTGGCCGTGGTGGAAAACGGTCAGGTCACCGCCGGGGTCGTCTACCTGCCCGCGCAAGACAAGCTTTACGCCGCCACCGCCTCCGGCCCGGCCAGCCTGAACGGCACCGAAATCCACCTGCGCACGCCCGCCGCCCCCGCCGATATCCTGACCGGCAAAGCCACGCTCAACCCCGACCAGTGGCCGGGTGGCGTGCCCGTAGTGCACCGCCATTTCCGCGCCTCGATGGCGTGGCGGCTGTGTCTGGTGGCCGAAGGCGCCTTTGACGCCCTCCTGACCCTGCGCCCGGCGTGGGAGTGGGACATCGCCGCAGGCACCCTGATCGCCGCCCGCGCCGGTGCCAATGTCACCGACCGCATGGGCCAGCCGCTGCGCTTCAACGCCGCTGACCCGCGCAGTAATGGCGTGATCGTGGCAGGCCCGGTTCTGCACACCGACCTGACCCAGCGCCTGACCGCAGCTTGGCCCTGACCCGCGCCGCAACGGCGTCATCGTGGCAGGCCCGGTTCTGCACACCGACCTGACCCAGCGCCTGACCACAGCTTGGCCCTGACCCGCGCAGTAATGGCGTGATCGTGGCAGCCCCGGCCTTGCACACCGACCTGACCCAGCGCCTGACCGCAGCTTGGCCCTGACAAGCCGCCTTCGCGCCCAAAAACGCGGGCTGAGCCGCCGACCCCAAACCAAAAGGGCGCGGTCTGACCCGCGCCCCTTCATCCATCTGTTAACCCGTCAGACCTTCGGCTTGCGCGGCGGCACGAAGCGGCGCGAGGTGTCGCCGGCATCGGCGCGCGGCTTGGCGGCATAGGTCTTGGGCGCATAGGTCTTGGGCGCATCGCCCGCCCCATGCGACTTGTAGCCGCCGGACTTGGCGAGCCCCCCCACGCGCGGCTTGTCGCCAAAGCTTTTGGTTGCGTAGGGTTTGGCCGGACCGCCCGCACCGTCAGCCTTTGGGCGCGGCTCATAGGCGCGCGGCTTGTCGCCAAAGCCTTGGGCCGCGTAGGGCTTGGCCGGACCGCCCGCACCGTCGGCCCTTGGGCGCGGCTCATAGGCGCGCGGCTTGTCGCCCGCATAAGGCGTGCGCGCCGGTTTGGCATCCCCCGCCGCATGAGACTTGGTGCCCGCCGCCCGCGCCGGGCCTTCAGGCCCACCTTGCGACTTGAACCCGGCACTGCGCGGCTTGTAAGCCTCTGGCGCCGCACCGTAAGGCTTGCGCTCATAGGGTTTGGCCTCGCCCTCCGCACGTTTCACATAAGCCTTGCGCGGCGCATCCGACTTGCCGGCATAGGGGGTGCGCGCCTCTTTCGGGGCACCGTCGGTTGGCAGCGGAGTCCAGGTCTTGCGCGGGCCGTCGCCATCGGCGCGTGCCTCGGCCCTGGCATAGGCAGGTTTGGCATAGGCCGGCTTGGCCCCGTAAGCCGGCTTGGCCCCGTAAGCCGGCTTGGCCGGGTAAGCCGGCTTGGCTCCGTAAGCTGGCTTGGCCGCATAGGCAGGTTTGGCCCCGTAAGCCGGCTTCGCCCCGTAAGCTGGCTTTTCATAAGCCGGACGGTCCGCCGCGTGCTTGTCATAAGCAGGCTTTTCATAGGCCTTGCGCGGGGCCGTGTCGGCCGCTTTGGTGGCATTATCCGATGAATAGCTGCCCTTGGGCTGATAGGCCCGCACCGGACGATCCTCGGCCTTTTTTGCCTTTTCCTCGGCCGACCAACGTGGCTTGGCCGGGGTCAGGTCCGCGACCGGAGCCTCTGGCGCACCCTCCTCCACCACCCGTGCAGGCTTGGCCGAAACGTAAGCCGGCTTTTCAGCGTAAGCAGGTTTTTCGGCGTGGCCAGTCTTTTCAGCGTAGGCAGGCTTTTCGGCGTAGGCAGGCTTTTCGGCGTAGGCAGGCTTCTCCGCCCTCGGCTTAGATTCCTTGGCCTCCGCCCGGGGCGCGCGGGGCGCATATTCCTTCTCGACCCGCGGCGCACGCGGCGCACGTTCTGGCCGCTCGGTCGAGCGCGGCTTGTCCAGATCCACCGGGGCTTCGGCCAGCTTGGTCATCTTCAGATCGCGGTCAATTTCGGTTTCCGCCGCGAACCGGTCCGCCAAAGTCGCCAGAATCTGCACATAAGTCCGGTTGGTTTGAACCCGGATCGCACCGATGCCGTCCTTGGTGATGCCCGCCGCGTCGCAGATTTTCGGCAACAGCCAGCGCGCCTCGGCCCGGTCGGCGTGACCGACCGGCAGTTCGAACCAGATCGACGGCCCAAATTCGGCCCGGTCGCGCGGGGTGTAAGGTGCGGGCGGTGCCAAAGCGTCCGACAGAACTTCGGGTGCCGAACGGCCCTCGCGCCACAGCCGGATGAAGGCAGCGGCCACATGGCCAGCCCCGTGGTTGTCGATCAGGGTCTGGGCCAGATCTGCGTCGTCGCCCGGCGCTTGGGTCAAAGCCGGGTGGTCCAGCAAGCGCTGATCGTCACGCGCCTGCACATCCTCGGCCGAGGGCGCCTTGATCCACTCGGCGACAACCTTGGCCCCTTGCAGCAACCGTTGAGCCTTCTTGAATTCTGCCGGCGACAGCACCAGCGCCGAAATCCCCTTGCGGCCAGCCCGACCGGTCCGGCCCGACCGGTGCAGCAACGTCTCTGACGAGCCCGGCAAATCGGCATGGATCACCAGTTCCAACCCCGGCAGGTCCAAGCCCCGCGCCGCCACATCGGTCGCAATGCACACCCGCGCGCGGCCATCGCGCAAAGCCTGCAACGCGTGGGTGCGTTCGGTCTGCGACAACTCACCCGACAAAGCCACCGCCTGAAACCCCCGGTTGGTCATGCGGGCAAACAGGTGGTTCACATTGGCGCGGGTTTTGCAGAAGATGATCGAGGCGCGGGCCTCGTGATATCGCAAAAGGTTAAAGATCGCATGTTCGCGGTCGCGCACGGCCACCGAAATTGCCTGATATTCAATATCGGCGTGCTGGGCCTTTTCCGACTTCACTTCGATGCGCAGGGCGTTTTGCTGATAAGTCCGCGCCAAAGCCTCGATCTCGCGCGGCACCGTGGCCGAAAACATCAGGGTGCGGCGTTCGGCCGGGCACGCGCCCAGAATGAACGCCAGATCTTCCTCAAACCCCAGATCGAGCATCTCATCGGCTTCGTCCAGCACCACGGCGCTGATCTGGTCCAGCTTCAACGAGCCGCGTTCGATATGGTCGCGCAACCGCCCCGGTGTTCCCACCACCACATGCACGCCCCGGTCCAGCACCCGCCGTTCGGTGCGGTAGTCCATGCCGCCGACGCAAGTTGCAACCTTGGCGGAGGCACCTTCATACAGCCACTCAAACTCCCGCGCGACTTGCAGCGCCAACTCCCGCGTGGGCGCGATGATCAGGGCGGCAGGGACATCGGCGAACAACAACTGCTCCGCCCCGCCCAGCAGTTCGGGTGCTATCGCCAGCCCAAAGGCCACGGTCTTGCCCGACCCGGTTTGGGCGGAAACCAAAAGGTCACGCCCGACCACATTTTCGGTCAGCATAGCGTCTTGAACCGGCGTCAAGGCATCATAGCCTTTGGACGCCAAAGCGCGCGCCAGCGGCGCCGCAATGGAGGTATTGGTCATGTCAGTCCCAAATTTTAGGGCGTTTTGCCCGTGAAGTACCTGTGTGCGGCACCTCTATTCCCTGTAGCGTGGAGGCCGCCTCGCCTGCGCACGCCCTGGAACCCTTGGGCCGACCGCGTGGCCTTACAGGCAAAACCGCCGCCTGTACAGCCCCAGTTTGACCCGAATTTCCCGCCAAAATCCGTCGGCCGCAGCCCAAAAGGCCGCTTGACCCCGGCCCCCGAGCCTTTACCAATGTGCCCAATTCCCCAGCGGAGCTCCAGATGCCCCAACGCCTGCACCTCGTCTTTGGCGGAGAGTTAATCTCCCCCGAAAAGAACGTGTTCAAGGATGTCAAAGCCGTCCATATGGTCGGCATCTTCCCGGATTATGACAGCGCCTATCTCGCGTGGAAGGCCGAGGCGCAGCGCACGGTGGACAACGCCCATATGCGCTGTTTCATCGCCAACCTGCACCGGTTGCGCCAGGAAGGCAGTGCGGGCTCTGCCACCGAAGCCATGACGGCCTGATCCTGGTAGCCTTCGCCAACCGGCCAGCCTTCGCAGACCTTGCAGACGCCGCGATCCGGCCAGTCATCCCGAACCCGCCAGACTTATCAAACCGGCCAGCCTTCGCGATCCGGCCAGACTTCGCAAACCGGGCTTTTTTCGCAAACCGGGAAAAACCGGCTCTCCCCTGTCCCCGATTTGTCCCCCTGAGGCACCCCGGCGCATGGCCCATTCCATCGGTCTGACCCTGTACAACCTCGCCGCCCGCCCGGTGGCGGACCCAGCGCCGTGGCCAATGCGCCCGCGCGGCAGTCTGGTCTGGCTGCATGTGCCGGGGCCGGAAAGTCGGGCGGCGATGCTGGAACTGGCCCGCAGGCTGGTCGAGGATGACGGCGTCAGCGTGCTGGTCACCCGGTCGTCCGGACCCGAAACCACCCTTGAAACCCCCACGCTCCCGCAAACCCCC
>JAYTQA010000498.1:0-6473 GCA_043746955.1 bacterium
GGGTCAAGCGACGGACATCACTTCATCAACCGTTCCGCTCAAGTGGTGAAGTTTCTGGTCATTGGCAGCAAGGCGAAGTCCGAGGTTGCGACCTATTCCGACCTGGATTTCCAACTGCATGTCGAGGGCGGCAAGGCGCGGTTCACCTATAAGGATGGCACGGACTGGACGGGTCCGCGCTGATGCCAAAACTGCCGCCGCAACCTCTGCAGGACGCCAAAGGCTACAAGCACCCGATTTTGGGCGGCGGTCTGGGCGAGTACGCCTATCAACTGCTGTCAGACCCCGGCGGGCTGACCCAGTTTGGTGCCTTCATCGAGGTTCTGCCGCCCGGCACCCAATCCTCGTTCCGGCACTGGCACGAGGCCGAGGATGAGATGGTGGTGATGCTGTCGGGCGAGGTTGTGCTGGTGGAAGATCAAGAAGCAATCTTGCGCGCGGGCGATGTTGCCTGCTGGCCTGCTGGCCAAGCCCTGGGGCATTGTCTGCACAACCGCTCAAACGCCCCGGCGCGTTATCTGGTGATCGGAACCCGGGTTGACAACGATGTTATCCACCATCCCGACCATGATCTTGTGACCCGCAAATCCGGGCACAAACGCGCCTATTTCCACGCTGACGGGCGCAAACGGGGCTAGGATGGATTCGGGTGCTATCCTTCAGGCCTATCTGGATGAGGTGTCCGCCGCCGTGCTGGCCGACGATTGGGCGACCTACCGTGACGGCATCAGCCTGCCTTGCGCGGTCGTCAGCCATGACGAAAGCAAGGTCGTCATCACCGAAGCCGACCTGCGCGCTGGCTTTGACAGTTTCCGCGACACGCTGCGCGCTTTGAAGGTGACCGACTATATCCGGCTGGTCGAACACGCCGACCGGCTGGATATCGACCTGATTTCAGGCTCTTACATGTCACACATCATCGCAGGCGGGCACCGGGTGGTGGCGCCCTACCGCTCTGTCATGGTGCTGCGGCTGGCGGGCAACCGCTGGCGCGCGGCCTCGGTCACCAACGGGCTCGCCAACAGCCGCTGGCCCTTGGCGCGCCTGAACCTGCCTGCCATCCCGGATGAACCGAAATGATGCGCGATTTCCACAATGGCGTTGTTGCCGATGGTGGGGCCAAGATCACCTGGGCGGTGCCGGGGCGGTCGATGCATGTGCTGTTAGGGGCGGGTTTTGCCGAGCTTGCCGGGCTGGTGGACCGCGCTTTGGGCGAGGCAGGGGTCGCGGCGGGTGATCCTGACCTCGGCCAAAAAGGCTTGCACGGTGCGGATTAATGACAACCTCCTCCCCCCGTGGCGGGCCGCAGCGGGGCACTGCCCGGCGCAGGGCCATGGCCGGACCGAGGTCGCCAGCGCCGACAGTGCCGCTGCATCACCGCGTCGGCGCCGACTGCCGGATTGCGCAAGGCTGCGGTAAATTATCGCTTACCGTTCATCGTTTGTTCAGCTTACCATTAATCCTTTGTTCAGACTTGCTTACGATATCTTTGACTGTGGCGCATACATTGGCGTTGCTTCGAAGATTGGGGACACTGAAATGCTTGTGATCGAGATCAGTCAGATCTACCTTGATCTGGTCAGCAACACGCTGACAACTGGGGATTTTGCCCGCTATGCGCAATGCATGATGTTGCCGCTTACCCTAACATCCCCGCATTCGCAAAGCGTTGTGACCACCGAGCACGAGTTGCGCGCTGGTTTTGATAGGTATCTTGCGGCCTTACGAAGCCAGCAGGTGACCACCTTGATCCGGCTGGTAGAACAAGCCGAACCCATCGCGCGCGATACGATCACTTGCGACTACGTCTCCCATGTGCTGAGCAACGGCCACCGGGCTGCGCCGCCACACAAATCGCGGATGACTCTAAGCCTCCAAGGCGGCGTTTGGCGGACCAGCGCGATCAACAATGCGTTCTTCAACTCCAGTCTGGTCGACCCGAGGGCACCGCGCCCGCCCCCTAACCTGATCCAGCCCCTGACCATTACAGCAATGGAACTGACATGACCGATTTCACCGCACAGACCGATGCCGACGGCGTCACCACCATCGCCTGGGACGTGCCCGGCAAATCCATGAATGTCATGTCGCTGGCCGGTCTTACCGAGCTTGAGAGTTTGATGGATGCCGCCCTTGCCGATGCGACCGTCAAGGGGGTGATCCTGACCTCGGCCAAAAAGGACTTCGCCGGGGGGATGGACCTGAACGTGATTGCCCAGATGAAAGAAGGCGGCGCGGCGGCGATCTTCGCGGGCCTCATGCGCACCCATGCGATCTTGCGCAAGATTGAACGGGCCGGAATGGATCCGAAAACCCTGAAAGGCGGCAAGCCTATCATCTGCGCGATGCCGGGGACCGGCCTCGGGATCGGCTTTGAACTGCCTTTGGCCTGCCACCGGATCATCGCGGCCGACAACCCCAAGGCCAAAATCGGCCTGCCGGAGATTCAGGTCGGCCTGTTCCCCGGCGCAGGCGGCACCACCCGGCTGGTGCGCAAGCTTGGGGTGATGCTGGCCGCGCCGTTTCTGATGGAAGGCAAATTGTGCGACCCGAAACTGGCCAAGGCAGAGGGGTTGATTGACGAAGTCGTGGCCCCCGAGGCTTTGTTGGCCCGCGCCAAGGAATGGGTTCTGGCCAGTTGTGGAGCCATCCCCAACGACGCAATGGAATACTACGATCCGGTGGTTGATCTGGCTGCGAAGGCCGGTGAGACGGTTGAAAATCACCGAGAAAAGTTGAACCGGACGCTTCCGGCCGGTGCGCCTGGCCCGCGCATCATCCGCAAGGGCAGTGACACGCTGGTCAAACCGTGGGACCAAAAGGGCTACAAGATGCCTGGCGGCAATCCCTATCACCCGGCCGGCTACATGACCTTTGTCGGCGCGAATGTGATGATCATGGGCCGGACGCAGGGAGTTTACCCTGCCGCCAAGGCGCTGCTGCAAGCGGCTTACGAAGGGGCTTTGGTGCCGTTCGACGTGGCACTGCGGGTCGAGGCGCGGGCGTTTACCGGGGTGCTGCTGGACCCAAGTTCCTCTGCCATGATCCGCAGCCTGTTCGTGAGCAAGGAAGCGCTGGAGAAAGGCGCCCGCCGCCCTGCCCTGCCTGACCAATCGGTGCAAAAGCTGGGGGTGGTGGGCGCAGGCATGATGGGCGCAGGCATCGCCTATGCGGCTGCCAACGCGGGAATTTCTGTAGTGCTGGTCGATGCCACGGTTGAGGCGGCAGAGCGCGGCAAGGCCCATGCGGCGGACGTGCTGGAAAAGGCTGTGCAGCGTCGGAAACTGACCGTGGAGACGAAGGCCGAGGTGTTGGGGCGGATCACCGCCACGACCGACTACACAGCACTCGCGGCCTGTGATCTGATCGTGGAGGCGGTGTTTGAAGACCCCAAGGTCAAGGCCGAGGTCACCGCCAAGGTTGAGGCTGTGGTGGGGGCGGACTGCATCTATGCCACCAACACCTCCACACTGCCAATTTCGGACCTGGCCAAGGCGTCCAAGCGGCCCGAACAGTACATCGGCATCCACTTCTTTTCTCCGGTCGACAAAATGGCGCTGGTGGAAATTATCCGGGGCAAACAGACCGGCGACCGGGCGGTGGCCAAAGCGCTGGATTTCGTGCGCGCCCTGCGGAAAACCCCGATTGTGGTGAATGACGCGCGGTTTTTTTACGCCAACCGCTGCATCATTCCTTATATCAACGAAGGCCTGCGGATGGTGGCGGAAGGCGTTGAACCCGCGCTGGTGGAAAATGCCGCACGTCTGGTCGGGATGCCGGTTGGGCCGTTGCAACTGATCGACGAAACCTCGATCGACCTTGGGGTGAAGATCGCCCAAGCGACCAAGGCTGCTATCGGGGCGGATTACCCCGACGACGCGGTGGATGCAGTTCTGTTTGCGATGGCCGCCAGAGGCCGGATCGGGCGCAAAGCCAAGGCTGGCTTTTATGCCTATGATTCCACCGGCAAAAGACAAGGCCTGTGGGAGGGGCTGGCTGGCTTGTGGCCGGTGGCGCCGGTGCAGCCCGACTTGGTGACCGTGCAACACCGCTTGCTGATGATCCAGGCATTGGAAGCGGTGCGGGCGCTGGAAGACGGTGTCCTGACCGATGTGCGCGAGGGTGACGTGGGGGCTATTCTCGGCTGGGGATTTGCGCCGTGGTCGGGTGGGCCCTTCAGCTGGCTCGACCTGATAAGGGCCGCCAAAGCGGTAGAGATATGCGATGGGCTGGCAGGATTCGGGCCACGCTTTACGGCACCAAAGCTGCTGCGCGCGATGGCGGTTTCTGGCGATGGGTTCTACCGCTTGGCCGGTCGAAAGGTCGCCTGATGGTTCGCACGCAGATCGAAACCGGTCTCCTCGGCAATCAATGCGGCCACCAGTTGGCGCGCGACGGCCAGTGGCAGAACCGGCCGTTCGGGGGCGAAAAGCAGCATGGCGAGCAGGTCAACCTCCGCCGTGTCGATCGCCTCGACCCCGATGATCAGACCTGGCCCCGCCAGCACCAGACCTGGCCGCGACAGGCGCATCTGCAGGATGGTTTCGGGATATGACGGCACATGCGGCGCAATGCCACGCCAGCCTTCCAGCGCGGCTGCGGGCACAAGGGCTAGGGGTTCGCCGGTGAACGGCAGCGCATAGGGGGTTTCGACCAGCACCGGCTGGCCGGGTGGCAACATCACATCCTGATCATTGCCGAGCGCACCCTCTGGGATCAGAACCGCCCACAACGCGGCCCGCAGTTCCGGTCTGGTGGCAACAATCGGCAACAGACCCTGATTGCGCGTGACGACAAGATCACCGACGGTTAACGCGCCCATCGCCACCCAACCCGTCGCGGTCAACACTGGGGTCGAGGTGTAAAGCCCCCGCGCCAGCCCAAGCCCGCCCTTGACCGCAATGCTCAATGTCAGACCGTGACCGCCCATGGTCATCCCTTTTGTTCACGGTTCAGCAAAGCCTCAAGGCAGGGCAAGCCTGCGGGCAAAATGAGGCGGCGGCGCGAAGCTTGATTAGGATTAGCGCGACTTGGGCTCCGCCTTCACCGCCGCCTCTACCGCCGCCTCCGCCGTCGTCTCGGCGATCGCGAGCAGCACGGCACGAGCCACACCATCAAGGGCCAGCACCGATCTGCCCCGGATCCCCGCCAATCACTGGGGCGGCAAGTGCCGTGGCTTGGCACCATGACATTTGGCCCCGCAGGTTTGGGGGGCGGGCTGCGTAAGCCGTTGGGTTACGGGTCAAACCGATAGTTAAACCGCGTGATGTCTTCGGCGCACAGGGCTGCAATCATGGCTGCGGATTGGTCGGTGTAATAGCCGCGCCAATCGCGTTCGCGGCCGGATTCGTTGACGCGCGCGAGCGGCGTCAGGGAAAACCCCAGATGGGCCTCAAACGGCGACAGGTCGGCGTCAAGATGCTCCAGCCGGGCAAACAGGCTCGCACGCTCCTCGCCCAACCGGTTGCGCAGGTAAGCGGCATAGGGCCAGAGGGCCAGCGCCGTGCGGGTTTGCGGATGGTTCAGGAAATCGGCGAAGCCGTGGGCCTTCGCCAGACCCACCGCCGGATGGGCGAAATGTTGATCACGCAGCCAGTGGTAGTAGCTGACGGCGCGGTCCCACGGGTTTCGCACCAAGGTGACGGTGAAGAACGTCGCAATCTCCGCATCGCTCGCCAGACCGGCGATGTCGGACAAGGCGGAATGTTTCCAAAGCCGCCCCCGCGCCTTGACCCCGGCAAGCCGCCCCTTGCGCGCCCGCGCCTTGGGCGTGTCGCCGATCAGGATATCGTCCTTCATCGCCCGCGCCTCAAGGGCCACAGCCAACGCAGTCCCGCCGGTTTTGGGGATATGAATGAAGATAAAGCGGCGCCCGCGCGACAGGATCATGGCAAGGGACCCATTAAGACGGCAGATGCCTGCGGCGGGGATATTTGGACCAGAATGAAAGGGCAAGAAAGCGTTTTCATTCTGGCATAAATATCCCCCGCGGAGCGTCTTTCGCCAATGGGGGGCGGGCGGTTCGCCATGGTTCAGACCGGGTTCGGCAGCGGTTGACCGTCAAGATGGGCGAAGAGGTTGTCGACCGCCATCATTCCCATCGCCTCCCGGACCTTTAGCACAGCCGTGCCGAGGTGGGGCAGCAGGCTGACGTTTTGCATGGCAATCAAGACGGGAGAAATTTTTGGCTCGAACTCGTACACGTCAAGGCCCGCCCCGGCGATTTGGCGGGTCTGCAAGGCGGTGATCAGGGCAGCCTCGTCAACGATATCGCCGCGCGCAATGTTGATCAGGATGGCATCCGGGCGCATTTGGGCGAATTCGGCGGTGGAGATCAGGTGGTGCGTGGCGGAGCCGCCGGGCACGGCGATCACCACGATATCGGCTTTCAGCGCCTCTGACAGTGCAACTTGGGTGGCGGGCAGGCCGGGGTCGACGGGCGAGCGATTGTGGAAAAGAATTTTCATATCAAA
>JAYTQA010000499.1:0-2431 GCA_043746955.1 bacterium
GTGCCAAGGTTGATCGCCCCCAGCACGGTGATCAGACCCAGCAGGTTCAGCCATGCGGTGATCCAGCCGACAAAGCGGTTACCGAGGATCGACCCCCAGTGATAAAGCCCGCCCGCCGTCGGGAAGGCCGAGCCGACCTGAGCCATCGACAGCGCGAAGAAGCCCGAAAGAATGCAGCCGGCAATCCAGGCGATGCCTGCCGCGGCGCCCCCGATCGACCCTGTCGCCTGCGAAAACGAATTGATGGCTCCCGACAGAATGCAGATGATCGAGAACGAGATGGCGAAGTTGGAGAATTTGGACATCGTGCGCGAAAGCTCCTGCGCATAGCCCATACCGTGCAGGACTTTGATGTCCTCATGCCGTTCCGTGTCAGAATAGTCGTCCGCTGCCATTTGGTTACCTCTCCGTGCCGTGTTCTTGTTTATGGGTCTGCGACATTTGGTCGGCCCGGGATCAGGAAAGCCCTGATTTTACAGTCTGTCCAGCGCTGAATAGATAATTACGGGCGGCGAACACTTTGCGGTGCGGCTTTGCGGCTTTCGATGTCGGATTTAGCGGATCACCGGGGGCTGGGCGGGTGGCGCGGCCTTGGGTTCAGCCCTAAGTCTGGGGCGGGAGGAGAGTTGCATGATCCTGATCGAACATGGCCCCAAGGGACAGGCCGCGCTGTTTGACAGTGCGGTGCGGGTGGTTCTGGCCTGGCAGTCGGCGGAAGTTGCCCCGGCTTTGGCCGCGTTGGATGCGGCGCGGGCTGCGGGGTTTTGGGTCGCTGGCTGGATCGGTTACGAGGCCGGCTACGCATCGGAGCCGCGCTTGGCCGGGTTGATGCCCGACGCGCCGGGGCCATTGCTGGCGTTTGGGATCTATGCCGGGCCCGCAGATGCGAGGCCCATGTTGGCGCAGGCTGCGGCGCAAGCAGTGGTGACACTGGCGCCGGTGGTGCCGAGGGTTTCGCGGGCGGAGTATGCGGCGGCATTTGAGGTGGTGAAAGACTATATCGCCGCCGGGGATTGCTATCAGATCAACCTGACCTTTCCGATCGACAGCCGCCTGGTGTCGGGCACGCCACTGGGCCTTTATGCGGCGCTGCGGGCGCGGCAGGCGGTCGGCTACGGGGCGTTTGTGGATCTGGGGCTGGCGGGGGTGCCGGTGCTGATCTCGCGCTCGCCTGAATTGTTTTTGCGCACCGATGCGGCGGGAAAAATTGAAAGCCGCCCGATGAAAGGGACGGCGTTGCGCGATGCGGACCCGGTGCGGGATGCCGAGGTGGCGGAAGAATTGCGCGGCTCGGAAAAGAACCGGGCGGAAAATCTGATGATCGTGGATTTGCTGCGCAATGACATTTCCAAGATCGCCAAGCTGGGGTCGGTGAAGGTGCCCGCCCTCTTCGCCGTGGAATCTTATGCGACGGTGCATCAGATGGTTTCGCGGGTTGTGGGGCAGATGGTTGAAAAGCCGTCGATGGCGGGGCTGATGCTTGCCCTGTTTCCCTGTGGTTCGATCACTGGGGCGCCAAAAATCCGCGCGATGCAGATTATCCGCGCGGTCGAGCCGTTTGCCCGTGGCGCCTATTGCGGGACGATCGGCTGGATGGCACCGGATGGGAACAGTTGCTTCAGCGTGGCGATCCGGACGCTCAGTTTGACCGGCGACCGGATCGTGCTGAATGTCGGCGGCGGGGTGGTGCAGGATTCGACCTGTGACGGTGAATGGGAGGAGGCCCATTGGAAAGCGCGCTATCTGACGGGGCTTTTGCGAAGGACTTGAGGCTGATCGAGACGATGCTGTGGGATGGCTGCGGCTTTCCCCGGCTGGGCCTGCATATGGCGCGGTTGGAACGCTCGGCTGCGGCTTTGGGCTGGCTTGCGCCGGTCGGGGTGGTGGCGGCTTTGGCGGGCCTGCCGGAGGTGGCGCTGCGGGTGCGGTTGACGATGGATTGTCGGGGCGGGTTGCTGATCGAGTTGGCGGCTTTGCCGGTGGCTAAGGCTGCGTGGCGGGTTGGCCTGTCAGTGCAGCGGCTGAACAGTGCCGACCCCTGGCTGCGCATCAAGTCCACCCGGCGGGCGGTTTATGATGCGGCGCGCGCGACCTTGCCCGCAGAGCTGGACGAGGTGATTTTTCTGAATGAACGCGGCGAGGTGTGTGAAGGGGCGATCACCTCGGTGTTTTTTGACCGCGGGGCCGGGCTGCGGACGCCTCCATTGGCTTGTGGGCTGTTGCCGGGGGTGTTGCGGGCAGAGATGGGGGTGGAGGAGGAGGTTTTGCTGGCGGAGGATTTGGGCAAAGTGCGGCTTTTGGTGGGCAATGCGTTGCGGGGGTTGAGTCCGGCGCAGCTCGCATTGTGAATCCACCCTCACGTCCCCGCATATCCGGAGTCTATTTCTTTCCATTCACCCGGAATAAATACTCCGCGGGGGGTCTGGGGGGC
>JAYTQA010000500.1:0-2428 GCA_043746955.1 bacterium
CTGCAAAAGCTGGTCGAGGCGCTGGACGAGATGTAATCGCAGGCTTTCTGCGATAAATCCAAGGCCGTCCCGGTTGGGGCGGCCTTTATTGCATTTCAGACAGTGGCGGAATTGCTGGCGTGCGCGGCAAACCCCCGGCCCGATGGTCACCCCAGACCATGATGACGTTTGAAAGAAACCTCATCATGCGCTGGATTCTCAGGGATCGTGTGATTGTTGAGGAAAACCGCGTGCCACTTTTCCGCAGCACGCTCTCGCGGGGTCCCGAGGCGGGTCGTCTGCCGCCTCAGAAGATCAGAATGTCAGAGGCGGCCAAGGCCGGCGTTCCGTCGAAATGGGCGATCAGGACCTCGCGTCCGATGCCGGTGCCGTCGGCGTCCCAGATCAGATCCTGACCACCGGCCAGACCGGCGCGGTAGATGAACTGCGGCAGGGTGCCCGACGCTGCTGTCAGCGCAAAATGATCATCGGCAAGCGGGCCAATGGGTAGCAGATTGTGGAGGTAAAGCCCATTGACGGCAATGTGATCCTCGCCGCTGGCCATATCGGTGATCGTGGCCCCGAAATCGCCGGTGCGGTTGAACAGGAACGTGTCGGCCCCGGACCCGCCGGTCAGGGTATCATCGCCTTTACCGCCCTCCAGCACATCATTGCCCGCACCACCATAGAGCGCGTCATTGCCGGCACCGCCGCGCAGATGGTCGGCACCGTCGTTGCCAAAGGCTGTGTCATTGCCCTCGTGACCGCGAAATCGATCCGCCCCGGCACCCAGAAAGGCAAAGTCGGCCCCGTCGCTGCCATTCACGTGCCACTTTTCCACATTCGTGATCACCGAGCCGAAATTGTCGGTGGCCGAGGTGCCGGTCACGGTGAAAACCAGGGGCGCTGCACCGGCGATCACCAGCACGGTGTCGATGCCGGTGCCGCCGTCGATGGTGTTGATCGCACCCGTATCATAAGCCAACAGGTCGCGACCGCCAAAGCCGCTGAGTATGTTGGCCCCCAGGCCGCCAAAGATCACGTCGTTATACGCCCCGCCGGCAATGGTGTCGTCGCCGCTGCCGGTGTTGACGATCAGCCGTTCAAAGCTGGTCAGCGTGAGGCTTGTCGTGGCACTGAAAGCCCCGGCATTGGGGCCATCGATGTGAATGTTCATCGCACCAACCGGCGCGAAAAAGGCATCCCAGCTGAGGTTCAGCGTGTCAAAGCCCTTGCCGCCATGCGCCTCGCCGCCCGAGTGGGAATCGACCGAGACAACGTCGTTGCCGGCCCCCGCCCAAGTGTGGTTGGCATCAATGGCGAACGGGTCGCCGGCGGCGATCGTGTCGTTGCCGGCACCGCCATACTGCCAATCTTCCCCGACACCGCCGCTGAGGTAATCATCGCCCGTGCCGCCAAAAAGCGTGTCTTGGCCGGGCCCGGCGACCAACCCGTCATTGCCCGCACCGCCAAACAGGTGGTCAGCGCCGTTCATGCCATACATCGTGTCGTTGCCGCCCAGCCCATGCATGAAGTTGTCGTGGTTGTTGCCGAACAAAAGGTCGTTGCCGGCGGTGCCGTTTAGGGATGGGTGTTGCAATTTGGGGGTTCCTTGCCAATTGTGAGGTGAAATTCCGGCCCGTCCGGTGGCGAACCGCGTAAGCGTGGGAAAGCCTGAAAAGCAGGTAATACAGTCTGCGGTCATCTGTCAAATTGCAAGCATCACCGGGGCCGCCGGGGCACACCGGGCGCGTTGCGAACCTTCAACGGAAAACGCCGCGCCGGGGCTTCCGGCGCGGCGTTCTGATTGTAGGCTCGCGCCTTAGCGGGCGTCGCGCGGGTCGAAGTCGTTGGCGGCACCGATGTCGTCGAACAGTTCGGCGATCTCGAATTCGGCCGCGGCTTCGGCTTCGGCGGCGAGTTCCTGGATCGACTTGCCAGCGGCTTGCAGCGAGGCTTCTTCCAGCGAGCGGGCGACGTTCAGTTTGACCTTGACCACAACTTCGGGGTGCAGGGTCACGCTGACGATGTGCATGCCAAGATCTTTGATCGGACGGTCCAGCGCCACTTGACCCCGGTTGACGGTGAAGCCTGCGTCGGTCGCCGCCTCGGCCGCATCGCGGGTGGTGACCGAGCCGTAGAGCGCACCGGCGTCAGACGCCGAGCGGATCACGGTGAAGATCTGACCGTCAAGCTTGGCGCCCACCGCCTCGGCTTCGCCTTTGCTTTCAAGGTTATGGACCTGAAGCTGGGCTTTCTTGGACTCGAACGATTTCACGTTCGCAGCCGAAGCGCGCAGCGCCTTGCCTTGCGGCAGCAGGAAGTTGCGGGCGTAACCGTCCTTGACGTTCACGACTTCGCCCATCTGGCCCAGTTTGGCCACGCGTTGCAGGAGGATAAGTTGCATGTCTATCGCCTCACTTCACGGCATAGGGCAAAAGGGCAAGAA
>JAYTQA010000501.1:0-6446 GCA_043746955.1 bacterium
CCGTCTGACCCCGCCCGCCCGCCCGATCGGGCCTTACCCCGCCCGCCTGACCCCTCCGGTTTTCCCCGCCCGGTTACCCGATGGAACCCGGGCGCTGTCTCGAAAGGACCGGGGCGCTTTCGCCATAGAACCCGGCGGCGGCTTTGCTATAAGCGGGGCAGACCTGAAGGAGCCCGCCATGCCCGCTGATCTCTCCCCGATTGACAAGGCCAAATTCGTCGCAGCCAGGCGTGCGGTGGATTATGTCCAGAGCGGCATGAAAGTCGGCCTCGGCACCGGATCGACCGCCGCGTGGATGGTGCGCTGTCTGGGCGAGCGGGTGCGCGAGGAGGGCTTGAAGATTGTCGGTGTGCCGACCTCAACCCGGACGGCGGAACTGGCGCGGCAGGTCGGGATCCGCATCACCTCGTTGGACGATGCCAAATGGCTGGACCTGACGATTGATGGCGCGGATGAGTTTGACCAGCATCTGGCGCTGATCAAGGGCGGCGGGGCGGCGTTGTTGCAGGAAAAGATTGTGGCGACGGCGTCGGATCAGATGATCGTGATCGCCGATGCCGCCAAAGAGGTGGCGCATCTGGGGGCGTTTCCCTTGCCGGTCGAGATTGTGCCGTTTGGCTGGCAGACCACCAAGGCGCTGATCGAGGAGACTTTGGTGGCGCTCGACGTGCTGAACCGCGAGGTGACCTTGCGGATGAACGGCGACCGTCCGCTGCTGACCGATCAGGCGAATTACATCGTCGATCTGCATCTGAAGCGGATTGGCAACCCAAGGCAACTGGCGCTGATTCTCAATCAAATTCCCGGCGTGGTTGAAAACGGGCTGTTCATCGACATATGTGACATTGTGGTGATCGGCCATTCGGATGGCCGGGTGACGGTGCGCGACATCAATGAGGGCACCGAACACGACGAACGGATCGAATTTGCGCCGTCGGACAACATCTTCGCGGATTTGGGGGACTGATCTTGAGTTTTGACTACGACCTGTTCGTGATCGGCGGCGGCTCTGGCGGGGTGCGGGCGGCGCGGATTGCGGCGACCGATGGCGGGGCGCGGGTCGGGTTGGCCGAGGAAAGCCGGATGGGCGGCACCTGCGTCATTCGCGGCTGCGTGCCCAAAAAGCTGATGGTGATTGCGTCCGGTTTTCCCAAGGCGATGGCGGACGCCAAGGCTTACGGCTGGAAAGTGACGCAAGGCGCATTCGACTGGGACCATTTTCGCCCGACGCTGGAGGCGGAGTTGTTCCGGCTTGAGGGTTCCTATCGCGAAGGTCTGACCAAGGCCGGCGTGGTGATCCACGATTGCCGCGCTGTGGTCCTGGATGCCCATACCGTGCGGTTGGCGCGCGGCGAAAGTGTCAGCGCCAAGACCATCCTGATTGCGACCGGCGGCTGGCCGTTTGTGCCGGATTTTCCGGGGTCGGAACTGGCGGTCACCTCCAATGACATGTTCCATCTGCCCGCCTTGCCCAAGCGGGCACTGGTGGTCGGCGGCGGCTATGTCGCTTCGGAATTTGCCTGCATTCTCAACGGGTTTGGGGTAGAGGTCACGCAATATTACCGGGGCGCGCAGATCCTGCGCGGCTTTGATGATGAGGCGCGCGGGTTGGTGGCGCAGGCCATGCAAGACAGCGGCATCACCATCCGGTGCAACACCGATGTGGCCAAGCTGGAGCGGACGCCGAAGGCTATCTGTGCGGTGGCGGTGGACGGCAGTCGTGCCGAATTTGATCTGGTGCTCTATGCCACCGGGCGCAAGCCGAACTCCAGCGGGATGGGGCTGGAGGCACTGGGTGTGGCGATAGGCTCGATCGGCGAGATTGAGGTCGATGATTACAGCCAGACCGCGGTGCCCTCGATCTATGCGGTGGGCGATGTGACCAACCGGATCAACCTGACACCGGTGGCGATCCGCGAGGGTCATGCCTTTGCCGATACGGTGTTTCAGGCCAAGCCTACCCGGGCCGACCACGACCTTGTGGCCTCCGCCGTGTTTACCCAGCCCGAACTGGGGACGGTGGGGCTGACCGAAGAAGAAGGCCGCGCGCGGGGCGGGGTCGAGGTTTATGTCGCCAACTTCCGCCCGATGAAAAGCCAGTTTGCCGGCCGGGCGGACCGGATGCTGATGAAGCTGATCGTGGATCAGGCATCGCGCAAGGTCTTGGGCTGCCATATCGTCGGGCCGGAGGCGGGCGAGATGATCCAGCTCGCGGCGATTGCGGTCAAGATGGGGGCCACCAAAGACGACTTTGACCGGACGGTGGCGGTGCATCCGACCGTGGCCGAAGAACTGGTCACGATGCGCAAACCGGTCAGGCGGCATCCGGCCATCTAGGCGAGCTGCCTTGACTTCTGGCGGGCGATGCCCAGTTTATGCACTGTAGCGCACAAAGAGGAAAACCGATGGCAGGTGGGAATGGCCCCTGGGGCGGCGACAACGGCCCCGAGGACGATAAGGGGCGCAAGGGCGACCCGCGTGGTGAGAATCGCGGGGATAATCGTCGGGGTCTGGGTCCACAAATTCCCGAACTGGATCAGGTTTTGCGCAAAGGCCAGGAACGCCTGCGGGTGATCATGGGCGGCGGTGGCAACAAGAATGGCGGCGGGTCTTCGGGTGGCGACGGCAACTGGTTTTTATCGCGGCAGGGGATTATTTCCGGGCTGATCGCGCTCGGGCTGATCTGGTCCTACATGTCGTTTTATCAGGTCCGGCCGGAAGAACGCTCGGTCGAACTGTTTCTCGGCAAGTTTTCTCAGGTCAAGGCGGATGGTCTGAACCTGGCACCCTGGCCGATCGTGTCGGCAGAGATTGTCAACACCAGTCAGCAGCGCACCACCGATATCGGCACCGGCACCGGCGGCGAACTCGACAACGGTCTGATGCTGACTGGCGATCAGAACATCGTCGATATTGAATTTCAGGTGGTCTGGAACGTGAATGATCCGGCGAAGTTCCTGTTCAACCTCAAGGAACCAGAAGACACCATCCGCGCGGTGGCGGAATCGGCGGTGCGTGACATTGTGGCGCGGTCGCAACTGGCCCCCATTCTGAACAAAGCCCGGGGCGAAGTGAAAGACAGCCTGACCCGCGAGGTGCAATCGACGCTGGACAGCTATGACAGCGGAATTGCCGTGGTGCGGGTCAACCTGTTGAAATCGGACGTGCCGTCGCAAGTGGCCGACAGTTTCCGGGCGGTTCAGGCGGCCCAGCAGGAACGCGACCGGTTGCAGAAAGAGGCCAATGCTTATGCCAACAAGGTGACGGCGCAGGCGCGCGGGCAAGCCTCGCAGACCGGGCAGGAGGCGCAAGCCTACGGCGCCCGCGTGGTCAATCAGGCGGAGGGCGATGCGAGCCGCTTTCTTTCGGTTTACGGCGAATATGTGAAGGCCCCTGAAGTGACCCGCAAACGGATGTATCTGGAAACCATGGAGCAGGTTTTGGGCGGCACCAACAAGGTGGTTCTGGATGGCGGGGCGGGGGCACTGCCCTATCTGCCGCTGAACAGTTTGATCGGGGCGAAACCAGCCGGAGATTTCAAGATGGGTTCGACGACAGGAACTGCTACGGGGGGGAGCAACTGATGAAACTGATCTATACGCTCCCGGTTCTGGCAATCCTGCTGGCCACGGCAATGTCCGCGGTTTTCATCGTGGATGTGCGCGAAAAGGTGCTGGTCCTGCAATTTGGCGAAGTGAAACAGGTGGTCGATGCGCCCGGCCTGTATTTCAAAGTGCCGTTCATCCAAGAGGTATTCCGCTATGACGACCGCATCCTTGGTCTGGTGACCGACCCGCAGGAAATCACCTTTGACGATCAGCGCCGTCTGGTGGTCGATGCCTTCGCGCGCTGGCGGATCGTGGATTTGCAAAAGTTCCGCCGGGCCGTGGGCTTGGGTGGGATCGACTCCGCCCGCAACAACCTGTCGAAGATCGTGAACTCCGAAGTGCGCGATGTTTTGGGCTCGGTTCAGTTGCAATCGGTGTTGTCGGATGACCGGGTGGCGCTGATGAACAAAATCCGCAACAATGCCCGGGCCAAGGCTGCGACTTTGGGGGTTGACGTGATCGACGTGCGGCTGACCCGGACCGACCTGCCCAAGCAGAACCTGGATGCGACTTATGCCAGGATGCAGGCCGAACGGCAGCGCGATGCGACTGACGAGATTGCGCGCGGCAACGAGGCGGCACAGACCTTGCGGGCCGAGGCGGACCGGCAGGCGGTGGAAATCACCTCGGAAGCCAGCAAGCAGGCCGAGATTGTCCGGGGCCAGGCCGACGCCAAGCGCAGTGCGATCTATGCCGGGGCTTACGGCAAAGACCCGGAGTTCTTCGCCTTTACCCGCTCGCTTTCGGCGTACCGCACCGCGTTTCAGCCCGGCACGACAGCGTTTGTGCTGGAACCCAAGGGCGAGTTCTTCAAATACCTGGGTTCTGAAGCCGCATCGCCGGTGGCCACTGCTGCGGCCGGGGCCACTGCTGCGGCGGCGGCGACTGGCACGGCGGGGGCCGCTGATACGGCGGGGGCTACCGGCACCGGTGGCACAGTAGCCGGTGGCAGTGCGCCCAAAACCCCGTGACAAGCGTGGTGCCATGGCAAGCGTGTTGCCATCGCAAGCGTGGTGCTATGATCAGCGTGGCGTCACGACAAGCGTGGCGCCATGACAGACGTGGCACCATGACAAGTTTAACGACTTTGTTGCAAACCGCGCACGGGGTTCTCACGCGGCTTTGAGACAACGCGAGACAGTTTGCATTGCAAATGCCGGGCTGCATCACAAGATATAGGCGTATACTGACACCGACCCTGCGATACGCCGGGCCGTGCACATCGCGAGGAGTTCGAACGTGCAAGCGACTGATCCGATCATTCGACTGCCAGCTATCCGGTCTGGTTTGCCACCAAAAGCCTCAGGCCGCCGGATGCTGATGGCACTGGGTATGGGCCTGGCCCTGAGCGTCAGCCCGATCGTGGCTGCGGTGCATGCCCAAGGCATGCCACCCAGTTTTGCCGATCTGGTGGAAAAGTTCTCGCCCGCCGTGGTGGATATCACCACGTCATCGATTGTGGCCGCCAACGCCGACAGCCAGCTGCAAGTGCCGCCCGGATCGCCATTTGAAAAGTTCTTCAAGGATTTCAACGGACAGAAGGGCGCATCGCCTGACCAGCCGCCGATGGAACGCTCGGAAGCTTTGGGCTCGGGCTATATCGTCTCGGCTGACGGCTACATCGTCACCAACAACCATGTCATCGACGGCGCGGACGACATTCAGATCGAAACCTTTGGTCACAAGACCTTCAAGGCCAAATTGATCGGGCGCGATCTGAAAACCGACGTGGCTTTGCTGAAGGTGGAAAGCAAGGAGCCGCTGCCGTTCGTGGCGTTTGGCGACAGCGACAAGATGCGGGTCGGCGATTGGGTCGTGGCGATGGGCAACCCGTTGGGCCAGGGCTTTTCGGTCAGCGCCGGGATCGTTTCGGCGCGGAACCGTGAGCTGAACGGCACCTATGACGACTTCCTGCAAACCGATGCCGCGATCAACAAGGGCAACTCGGGTGGGCCGTTGTTCAACGAAAACGGCGAAGTGATCGGGATGAACACCGCGATCCTGTCGCCCTCGGGCGGGTCGATCGGGATTGGCTTCTCGATGGCGTCGAACGTGGTCAGCAAGGTGGTGGATCAGCTGAAGCAATACGGCGAAACCCGGCGTGGCTGGCTCGGCGTGCGGATTCAGGACGTGTCACAGGACGTGGCCGATGCGATGGGTCTGCCCGCAGCCAAGGGCGCTTTGGTGACCGATGTGCCGGCTGGTCCGGGCAAGGATGCCGGCATTCTGTCGGGTGACGTGATCGTCACCTTCAACGGCAAAGACGTGAAGGACAGCAAGGGCCTGGTCCGGGCCGTGGCCGATGCACCGATTGGCGATACGGTGCCGGTTGTGGTGCTCAGGGCCGGCAAATCGACCGACCTCAGCGTCAAGCTGGGCCGCCGTGAGGATGCCGAAGCCAAGACCGAACCGGTCGCCCAAAAGTCCACCACGCCTGACAAGCCGGTGACCGGTGTGGTGCTGGGTCTGACCCTGCAACCCTTCACCGACCAGATGGCCGCCGATCTCGGCATGGCTGCCGGTGACAAGGGGCTGGTGGTGATGAAGGTTGATGTGGCCTCGGAAGCCTATACCAAGGGCCTGCGCGAAGGCGACGTGATCAGCGAGGCGGGCCAGCAAAAGATCGCCACGCTGAAGGATCTGGCGGACCGGGTGACCGAGGCCAAGGATGCCGGCCGCAAGTCGATCTTGCTGCTGATCCACACCCAGGGCGACCCGCGCTTCGTGGCGCTGTCGCTGGAATAAACGGTCTTAAAGATGAAGGGGGCGGCGGGAGCAATCCTGCCGCTTTTTCACTTGGTCGGGCTCTATTTCGTCAGGTCCACCGCCACCAAGCCC
>JAYTQA010000502.1:0-6444 GCA_043746955.1 bacterium
GCACCATTGGCATAGCGGTGGCACAGAAGGTCCAACAGCTTGGCGGGAAAGCCTGCGGGCACGGCATCGGGCAGCGGGCGTTGGCGATCGGCGGGGCTCAGCGCGAAACCCGTCTCGCCGGTATTGCAGATCACGATTTCGGTTTCATCGGCGAAAATCGCGCGCAGTCGCGGCCAGTCCTGCGCCGCGTCCAACGCCCGGGTGACACTTTTGACCCGCAGTTCGGTGTCAACCGCAACGCCGTCCTGAAAGCCGCGGATCTGCACGCAAAACCCGTCGGGATGGGCAATGGCGCGCACTCGACCAGCCCGTTCAGGCCCCAATGTGGTTTTCACCACGGTGATCGGGCCGATGTCTTGCCCGGATTGCCGGGCCTGGTCGATGAAAAGGTCGGCATGGGCCTGCAAAAACCGGCTGGTGCCGAATTGGGTGACCCGGGCGGCCATTCAATCCAACCCGACCATGGCTTTGATCAACCCAGTCTTGTCGCGGGCCCAACGCGGCAGGTCGGTGGCCACCTGGGCCAGCGTCGTGCGATGGGTGATCAGCCGGTCGGTATCCACCTCGCCCGAGCGGATCGCAGCCATGACCTTGTCGAAATCCTGCCGGGTGGCGTTGCGGCTGGCCAGCACCGCCATCTCGCGCCGATGAAAGTCGGGGTCGTTGAAACTGATCCGGGATTTCACCAGACCGACCAGCACCAGCGCGCCGCCGTGGGCCACATGGGCAAAACTGGCCTCCATCGACGCCGGGTTGCCGGTCGCTTCAAACACCACATCAAAGCCGTCGCCCCCGGTCGCCCGGCCCATTGTGTCAGCGATAGAGCCGTCGGCAAGGATCAGGTCGGTGATACCGGTGGCAGCCCCCACCAATGCCAAGCGGTCCGGGTCGCGGTCGATGATGGTGACTTGGCCGCCCGCGATCCGCGCGAAAAGCGCAGCGCCAATCCCGATCGGGCCTGCGCCGACCACCAGCACCCGCAGGCCCGCAGCCACAGCGCCGCGCCGCACGGCATGCGCGCCGATCGCGAGAAACTCGACACAAGCCGCCTGATCCGCCGTCAGCCCATCCGCCCGGATCAAGTTCTGCGGCGGCAGGCTGAGCCGCTCGGTCATCCCGCCATCCCGATGCACCCCCAAAACCTCGATCTGCATACAGCAATTGGGCTTGGCCGACCTGCAGGCGTGACAGGTGCCGCAAGCAATGTAGGGGTTGACGACCACCAGTTGCCCCGGCAGCCAACCACTGTCGGGCGGTGCGGTTTCCACCACACCTGACAATTCATGGCCAATCACCCGTGGATAGGCAAGGTAGGGGTGCAGGCCGGAATAGATGTGGTAATCCGTCCCGCAAATCCCGGCACGCTGCATCCGCAACAGCACCTCACCGGGGGCGGCAATGGCCAAGGGCTGGTCGACCAGCGCAATGTCATGGGGCGACCGGCACATGACAGCTTGCATCAAAGCGGCCATTTCGCTCCCTTCTCACCTGGTGCCAAGCGGCGTCTTGCGACCCGCCCATCGGCTTTTTCTGAAGCGTATCAGGCCAGACCACAAGGCCGATCAGTCCGCCTTCCAACACTATTTGTCAGACCGGATCAATGTCCGACAGCACAGCAATGCAGCGCATTGAGGTGACCAAAATCGCCTCCCCAATCGCTCCCACCTCGACGCAGCACCCAATGGCCCCGCCCATGACAGCGGCCGCAATCGCCCGCAATGCGCCAGCCATGGCGGTGCAGGGTGTCGAGATGGCCGCCGCGACCAGACCCTTGGCTTACCTTGCTCCGGCAACTGTCCAGATGATCGGGGTCAGTTCAGTTGCGCCATCAGGGTCGGCAGGCAAACCAAAATGATCGGCCCAACCGCCGTCCCCCGGAGGGTTTTCAAGGCACGCATCGCCTTTTGCAAAGTGAATGCGCAAGGCGGCGAAGTTGCAAACCTACGTAGGGTGGCGTAAGGGCGTCTGGTTCCCAAGGTGCCCGCCATGACCGATCTGAAGAAGTTGTTCCTCAAGACTTACGGCTGTCAGATGAACGTCTATGACAGCGAGCGGATGGCGGAAGCCATGGCGGCAGACGGCTATGTCACGACCGAGGTGGCGGAGGAGGCCGACCTTGTGCTGCTGAACACCTGCCATATTCGCGAAAAGGCGGGCGACAAGCTCTATTCGGACCTCGGGCGCTTGCGCCCGCTCAAAGCGGCCAAGCCGGGCCTGAAAATCGGCGTGGCAGGCTGTGTGGCGCAGGCCGAAGGGGCCGAGATCATGCGGCGCATGCCGTTGGTCGATCTGGTTGTCGGGCCGCAAGCCTACCACCGCCTGCCCGCGATGGTGCGGGCGAAAGGGCGGTCGGTTGACACCGATTTCCCCGGCGAGGCCAAGTTTGACCTTCTGCCCGAACGCAAGGGCAAGGTCGGGCCGACCGCGTTTCTGACCGTGCAAGAGGGTTGCGACAAGTTCTGCGCCTTTTGCGTGGTGCCCTATACCCGTGGGGCCGAGGCGAGCCGTCCGGTCGACCGGGTTCTGGCCGAGGCGCGCGGGTTGGTGGCACGCGGTGCCCGGGAAATCAGCTTGCTGGGGCAGAATGTGAATGCCTATCACGGGGCGCTTGACGGTCGTGATGTGGGTTTGGCCGGGTTGATTGATGCACTAGCCGCGATCGACGGGCTGGACCGCATCCGCTATATGACCAGCCATCCCAATGACATGGCGGACGATCTGATTGCCGCCCATGGCAACCAGCCCAAGCTGATGCCTTACCTGCATCTGCCGGTGCAATCGGGGTCGGACCGCGTGCTGAAGGCGATGAACCGCAAGCATACCACCGACAGCTATCTGCGGCTGTTGGCGCGGTTCCGGGCTGCACGGGGCGATATCCTGTTCTCCTCTGACTTCATCGTCGGGTTTCCGGGCGAGACGGATGCGGATTTTCAGGCGACGTTGGATTTGATTGCCGAGGTCGGCTATGGCGCGTGTTTTTCGTTCAAGTATTCCCCGCGCCCCGGCACCCCTGCGGCGGAAAAGCCCGAGGTACCGAGCGAGGTGGTCAATGCCCGGTTGCAGGCTATCCAGGCGCTGATCACCGAGGCGCAGCGGGCGGCACAAGAGGCGATGGTGGGGCGGCAAACCTCGGTTCTCTATGAAAAGCCGGGGCGGATGGCCGGGCAGATGGTCGGCAAGTCCGAACACCTGATGGCGGTGCATGTCAGCGATCCGGGCGGCAGGGTGGGCGATCTGGTGCGGGTGAGGATCACCGCGGCTTCGACCAATTCACTGGCCGGGGTGCCGCTGGGCATCTGATTCTCTGCGACGCACCCCGCCTGCGCACCTGTGCTGACCGTCAAAATTTGGCCACATTTGCAGCGGGCCCGGCAAAATCACATCATGGCGAAATTTTGGCGGGTGTTTCCATTCCCGCTCCAATGGGTAACCAATGCCTGTGCTGGAGCCAAGCCGGAAACAAATACCCTGTATAATCAGATAGTTAGGTTACAAATTTCTTTACATCCGGACACCTTGAAGGCATTTCTGTGACAAAGTCGTGGCGTTTGGCGCGGGCTTTTGCAACGCACAGGAGGCCTTGGCTGTGGGACGTATTTCCAGCGTTTTGAGGGCGGCCATCGGGGCGGGGGCCCTGTCGGCTGGGCTTTTCAGCGCATCCCTGGCCGCCGCGCAGGGGGTGACAGCACCGCAAGCGCCGCAGATCGCTGGCAAGATTATATGGGGCATCTGGGTCGATGACGACGGCTGCATGCATTGGTGGGCGGATGGCGGGCTGGAGGGCTATATGCTCGACCGGGTCAATCCACAGACCGGCAAGCCGGTCTGTCTGGCCAAGAACACCTGCCTGACCGAAAACACCGACCAGCTGTTCGCCACCGATTCCGCACAATTGACCTTGGCGGGGCGCAGGCGTCTCGCGGCGTTTTTCCAAAGTGCCGGTGCTTTTGGCTATGCGATTTATGGCCACACCGACAGCCGCGCCTCCGATGCGTACAACATGAGCCTGTCGCAGCGCCGCGCCCGGGCCGTGGCCGATGTGGCCCGCTCGGTCGGTGGTGTGGTGGAACGCCAGTTGGGCTTTGGCGAACGCCAGCCGGTTGCCAGCAACGCCACCGCCGCCGGCATGCAACAGAACCGCCGGGTTGAGGTGGTCTGCTACACATGGGGGCAAAACTGATGCGCGTGGTTTGCCTCACGGCAGTGATCGCCCTCTCGACCCTGACCGCCTGCACCGGCCTTGTGCCCTATCACCAAAGCCCCGACACGATCATCGCCAGCAACCATGACACCGGGATAGACAAGGGCGTGTTGCTGAACGGGCATGCGGCCATCGTCTATGACCCTGACGGGTGTCAGGGCTGGCTGATGGACGACGGCGTTGAAGGCTATGCCGGGCGCAGGTTTGACCCGAAATCCGGCCTGCCGGTTTGCAACAACCTGTATCCGCCGGGTACGGTTCTGGGCGACTACCGGCAGCAGAACAAGACCTTCCCCGATTGGGTTCCGACCTACTGACACCCCCAGAGTTCGTCACGATTTACCGGCCGCGGGCACCTGCGGCCGTTTTTCTGTGCATCGGGCAAATGCCGGTTTTGTCATCGGATCGGCGCCGCTTTGCGCAACTGTGAACAGTTGCTCCGATTCCGCACTGGACAGATGGTTCGGTCAGGATCACACTTGATCTGTGGGGTCAGAACCGCCTTGACCCCTACCACTTGCGTAAAGACTGAACGCTTCGACTGTCACTTGCACCAGAAGGAGAGCCCATTGGGCATCAGCGCGCTGACCCCCCCGACCCGTCCGGACGACATCGTGGAAACATTGATGGAATTCCCTGACAATCGCCTGTTGATCGAGCTGTGCGGCGAGTTTGACCGCAACTTAGCCCAGGTCGAACATCAGACCGGCGTTCATGTGTTGCGGCGGGGCAATCGGCTGGCGGTGATTGGCGACAAATCGGCGCGCGAACAAGCCTCTGCCGTGCTGCGCGGGCTTTATGCGCGACTGGAGGCCGGCAAGCACATTTCGGCAGGTGATATCGACGGGTCGATCCGCATGGGGCGGCCTGCCAGTGATGTGGTGCGCTCCGATGTCGACCAGATCGAGATGTTTCAGGGTGTCGGCGGCGTTATGGGCGGCGGGATGGAGTTGCGCACCCGCAAGAAGGGGGTCGAGGCGCGGACCGAGGCGCAAAAGGCCTATGTCGCCAACCTGTTCAGCCACGAAATGGGCTTTGGCATCGGGCCTGCGGGCACCGGCAAGACTTATCTGGCGGTGGCAGTTGGCGTCACCATGTTCATCTCTGGCGCGGTGGAAAAGATCATCCTGTCGCGTCCCGCAGTTGAGGCCGGTGAGCGGCTTGGCTTTCTGCCCGGCGACATGAAGGAAAAGATCGACCCCTACATGCAGCCCTTGTACGATGCGCTCAACGACTTTTTGCCGGCCAAACAGGTGCAAAAGCTGCTGGAGGAAAAGCGGATCGAGATTGCGCCCTTGGCCTTCATGCGCGGGCGCACCCTGTCGAACGCTTATGTCGTGCTGGACGAGGCGCAGAACGCCACCGCCATGCAGATGAAAATGTTCCTGACCCGGTTGGGCGAGGGCAGCCGGATGGTGATCACCGGCGACCGCACCCAGGTTGACCTGCCGCGCGGCACGGCGTCTGGCTTGCAGGAGGCCGAACGGATCCTGAAAGGTGTCAAAGGCGTCAGCTTCAACTATTTCACCTCGAAGGACGTGGTGCGCCATCCGTTGGTCGGCCGGATCATCGAGGCTTATGAAGCGGACGAGGTGAAGGGCGTTTAGGCTTGCGACCCTATGGCTTGCGGCGTTCAGGCTTGCGACTCTGAGGCTTGCGGCGTTCAGGCTTGCGACCCTATGGCTTGCGGCGTTTAGGCTTGCATGGCGGGGCGTTCTTCCGGCAAGGACAGACTGCCGGTTCAAGACAGATACCGGGCGCAAGGGTTTTGCGAAGGGGCTGTCTTGCAGGAAAATGCCGGGAGCGTGCAACACCGTCTGACCGCGCCTGACGCGGGCGGGACGGATCAGGTTCTGCAAGCCCTCGTTTGGCCGGACCCCAAGGTGCATCCTGACCCGCGCCTGTGTTTTCGGCTCGGGGCCGGGGTAAGTGTGCAGGCCGACGCCCCAGCCGTGGTGTTTGAGGCGGGCAGTGTCCTGCGGCTCGACACCGCCTACAACATCTTTTCCTGGGTCAAGTGGTGTGGTGCCTGTGACATCGCGGCACTTGGCGTGCGCATCCGGGGCGTTGGCACATTTGTGGTCGAGGTCGTGGCAGACCAGCCAGAGGCGCGCGATGTGCTGACCGTTAGCCTCACCCTTGCCGACGGCCAGCCGCAGGTGATCGACCTGACCAGCTGGCTGACCGGCCGGCCCGATAGCGTGCTGCACCTGTCGTTGCGCGCGGTGAACCAAGGCCGGATC
>JAYTQA010000503.1:0-6442 GCA_043746955.1 bacterium
GCCGATCCACCGGTCGGTGATGGCCGGCGATGCCGAGACCGGGGTTTGCATCATGCAGATGGCGGCGGGCCTGGATACCGGCCCGGTTTTGCTGCGCGAGTCGGTGCCGATTGGGGCGGAGGAAACCATGGGGGAATTGCATGACCGGCTGAGTGCACTGGGCGCGCGGTTGATTGTGGCGGCTTTGGATCAGCTGGACCACCTGGTGCCGCAACCGCAGCCTGAAACCGGGGTGACCTATGCCAGCAAGATCGACAAAACCGAAGCGCGGGTGGATTGGTCGAGGCCGGCGGTGGCGGTTGACCGCCTGATCCGGGGCCTGTCGCCGGTTCCGGGCGCTTGGTGTCAGGTGGCGGGGGAACGGCTGAAACTCCTGCGCTCGCGGGTTGTTGACGGCGGCGGCTCGCCTGGGCAGGTCTTGCATGGCCTGACGGTGGCTTGCGGGACCGGTGCTGTCGAGGTGCTGGAAGCGCAGCGCGAGGGCAAGCGGCCAGCTCGGGCGGAGGCGGTGCTGCGCGGGTTCGTGTTGCCGGACCGGCTCACCTGATCCTGTCAGGTTCTGGCAGCATCCCTGTGCGATTGCAACGACCGGAGGCGGATCATGTCAGACGAAACCTATTGGGTTGTCACCGCCTCGGCCGATCACGCCGCGCGCGGCCGGGCCGAGGGCATCGTACAGGCCGGGCACGGCAAGGACGCACCGCTTCGGCGGATGAAGCCGGGCGATGGGGTGGTGATCTATTCGCCCCGCACGACCTACCCTGATGGCCCGGCGTTGCAGGCGTTTACCCTGATCGGGCGGGTGGCTGAGGCTGAGCCCTATCAGCACGACATGGGCGAGGGCCATCTGATGTGGCGGCGTCGGGTGGTCTGGCAAGCGGGTCGGATCGCCCTGATCCGGCCCCTGCTGGCGGAGTTGGAGGTCACGCGCGGCCTGAAATCGTGGGGCATGGCATTTCGCTATGGGCTGACCAAGATCACCAAGCCGGATTTTGCCCGGATTGCGCGGGCGATGGTCGGGTAAACCTGCCGCGCGGTCGCGCCTTTCATTCTGGCGCAAATATCCCCGCCGGAGGCTTTACTTCCGGCGCTGATGCTCGTCCAGCCGGGGCATGATTTCCACGAAGTTGCACGGGCGGTGGCGGTAGTCGAACTGCCATTGCAAAATCTCATCCCAAGCATCGCGGCAGGCTCCCGGCGAGCCGGGCAAAGCGAACAGGTATTTGCCGCCGGCAACGCCGCCGGTGGCGCGTGATTGCACGGCGGAGGTGCCGATTTTCTGCATCGAGACGATGGTGAAGACGGTGGCGAAGGCCTCGATCTCCTTGTCATAAACGTCGCGGTGGGCTTCCACGGTGACATCCCGCCCCGTCAGGCCGGTGCCGCCGGTGGACAGGATCACGTCGACTGCGGGGTCGGCGATCCATTGGCGCAGGTGGGCGGATATGGTGGCGCGGTCGTCGGGGCAGATGGCGCGGGGGCCAAGGATATGGCCTGCACCGGTCAGCCGTTCGACCAATGTGTCGCCGGATTTGTCATCCGCGGCCGTGCGGCTGTCTGACACGGTCAGCACGGCGATGCGGACCGGCAGGAATGCTCTGCTTTCGTCAATCCGGTTCATGTCAGGCGGGCTTTCAGGCTCAGAAGGTCGGCCCAGGCCTCGCGCTTTGCGGCGGGGGTGCGCAGCAGGTAGGCGGGGTGGGTCATCGGCAGAACCGGCTTGCCCAAGGCCGTCGTCCACTGTCCGCGCAGGCGCAGGATGCCTTTTTGGTTCAGGAGGGCCGCGCACGGGGTGTTGCCCATCGCGATGATGATGTCGGGGTCGATCAAGGCGATGTGGCGTTCGACGAACGGGCGCATCATGGCGATTTCCCCAAGGTCGGGGTCGCGGTTTTGCGGCGGACGCCAGGGCAGGACGTTGGTGATGTAAAGCGCGGTTTGCGAGTCAGCGGACTGGCGCGACAGGCCAATCGCCTCGAACATCCGGTCGAGCAGCTGACCGGCACGGCCCACGAACGGCAGCCCCTCCAGATCTTCCTCGCGCCCCGGCGCTTCGCCCAAGATCAGCACGCGGGCCTTGGCGTTGCCATCGGCGAACACCGTATTGCGGGCACCCTTTTTCAGCTCGCAATGATCGAAGGCGGTCAGGGCGGCGCGCAGGTCGTCTAGCGTTTGGGCGTTTTGGGCGGCTTGGGTGGCGGCAGCGACCGGGTCGGCTTTGGGCGCGTCCGGTGCGGGTTTTGCCAAAGCAGCGGCGCGGGCAGGCAGGGCAGTGTCCGAGACGACGGAACGCTCCAGCCGGTCCGGCAGGTCATAACGGTTGATCGAGCCGTCCTGCACCCAATCGGCCACACCAAGCTCGACCTGCCAGTCGAGTGCCGCAAGCGCCGCCTGCCAGCCTTCGGGGGCCATGATGTCTGGATTGATTCCCATGAGAGCAGGGTAGGCGCTCAGCAGCCCGGAAACAACCTGACTTGATCCGAATGTGGGGGTCCACTACAGAACGCTCTAAGCTTCGTTGATCGGGATGGACGCTTTGAATGCAGGATGCGGTAGAGGTGCTCGTCTCTTTGGGACAGGTTCCCAAGGTTTTTGCCGAGCCCACAGAGGTAAAAAAGTATGAAGAAGCGCTTGGAAATATAGAGACACCGGTAAGCGATGAGGAAGCGTCCCGGCTTCTGGCCTGTTTTGGAACGGATGATGGCTTTGGCCTCGCATGGACGCTTGTTCACATCATTGAAACTTCCTCGACACCGATTCCTAACAGCCGTCCGGGCCCCAGTGCTAATCCGTGGGTCCAACTTCTCTGGGAACGTCACAGTGCTGCGCGTTCAACTTGAGGATTTTTCGTGCAGACCTGTACCTCACCAACCTGATACTAGCTTTCAATGCTTCGGATGAAGCTGCCCCCTACCCGTCTGACAGGAGAGCCCATGTCGTTTCGCGCCCGCCATCTGCTTGGGATCGAGCAGCTTTCTCCGCAGGAAATCATCGAAGTGCTGGACCTCGCCGACCGCTATGTCGACCTCAACCGGCGCACGGTCAAGCAGGCGGATGTGTTGGCGGGGATGACGCAGATCAACATGTTCTTTGAAGCCTCGACCCGGACGCAGGCGAGTTTTGAACTGGCGGGCAAGCGGCTTGGCGCGGATGTGATGAACATGCAGGTCGCGCATTCTTCGGTGAAGAAGGGCGAGACGCTGATTGACACCGCGCTGACCCTGAACGCGATGCGGCCGGATTTGCTGGTGGTGCGGCATCCGAGTTCGGGGGCGGTGAACCTGCTGGCCTCCAAGGTCAACTGCGCGGTGTTGAATGCGGGCGATGGCCAGCATGAGCATCCGACCCAGGCTTTGCTGGATGCATTGACGATTAGGCGGGCCAAGGGGCGGATTCAGCGACTGACCGTGGCTATTTGCGGGGATATTGCCCATTCCCGCGTCGCCCGCAGCAATTTGATCCTGTTGGGCAAGATGGAGAACCGGCTGCGGCTGATTGCCCCGCCGACCCTGATGCCGCCGGGTGTGCAGGACTTTGGCTGCGAGCTTTATGACGACATGAAAAAGGGGCTTGAGGGCGTCGATGTCGTGATGATGCTGCGGTTGCAGAAGGAGCGGATGGACGGCGGGTTTATTCCGTCCGAGCGGGAATATTACCACCGCTATGGGCTCGACGCCGAAAAGCTGTCGTTCGCCAAGCCGGATGCCATCGTGATGCACCCGGGGCCGATGAACCGGGGCGTGGAGATTGACGGCGAAATTGCCGATGACATCAACCGCAGCGTGATCCAGGAGCAGGTCGAGATGGGGGTTGCGGTGCGGATGGCCTGCATGGACTTGCTCGCCCGGAATTTGCGGGCAGAGAGAGGGCGGGCGGCGGTCGGCGTGATGGTATGAAACGCGATGTTGGGTGCGGTTCTGTGCGAGGATTTCACGGCCATAGAGGTGCGGAAGCGCATCCAACCGTGACGGCATGAAAGCCAAGCGCCCGATGTCGAACGCGCGGATCAGTGGGATGGTGGCCACCGTAGCCTTGCTGGTCATGTTCGCGCTGGTGGTTTGGGTGGTGTGGCTGGGGGCTTGAGCGCCCCATCACGGCTGCGCGAGCACATGATTTCGCCGTGGTTTTGCCAAAAGTTGGGTGTCTGAGTGCGGTCAGGCAAACTCAGGCAAGGATCATGGGCATGACAATCTCGCTATCAAGCGGACTTAGAGGCCAGCCGGCGAATTCGGTCTGGTCGGGCATTCTGGAGGAGCGCGAGGCGCTGGTGTGGCAGGGGCGGCCGGATGCGGGGCCAGCGTTTGGCCTTAGTCACTTGCTGCGAGCGATGCGCGGAGCGGTGATGCTGGGGTTATTTTTGTACATGCTGGGTCGGCTGCAGTTTGGGATTGCCAGCTACTGGGACATTCGGGCGATTGTGCTGGTGGTGTTCTTTCTGCCGGTGCCGCTGGATTTGGTGAAGGCGATGATCACCCGGCGGATGCAGCGCTATGGGTTGACCGGGAGCCGGGCGATCATCACCACCAACCTCGGCCCGTTCGGACGCAAGGTGCAGTCCTATCCTTTGACGCCCGAAACGCCGCTGACCCTGATCCGCAGGGCACGCCGGTCGAGCATCCTCTTCACCCAAGCGCCGAAGTGGTATACCGGGCTGATCACCCCCGCAGCGGTTGTAGGGTTCGAGCGGATTGTCGGGGCGGAAAGCGTGTTTGCGCTGATGCGGAGGGTGCAGGTGGGGGGGTAGATGAGGGGTCTCGGGTTTGTCCTGAGAGCGGCGTGGGGGGTGATGACTTGAACGGCCTTGGAAAACTACAAAAGATTGCCAATCTACATAGTGCCTGGCCGCACGAAGCGCGAAATTTTACACCCTGGCTGGCTGGGGCAGAAAACTTGTCGCAACTGGCTGAGGCAATTGGTTTGGGCGTAGATGGGCTGGAGTTGGAACGGGTTGAAGAGAGTGTCGGCGACTTTTTTGCCGACATAATCGCGCGCGATACGCTTGGTGGCGAAGGTGGCCGCGTGTTGATCGAAAACCAATTTGGCCGGACAAATCACGACCACTTGGGCAAACTTCTGACCTATGCGTCGGGCGTCAAGGACGTGAAGACTATTGTGTGGATTTCAGAAGTCTTCCGCGAAGAACATCGCGCTGCATTAGACTGGCTTAACCGCCACACCGAGACGGGTATTGCCTTCTTCGGTATTGAAATTGAACTTTGGAAAATTGGCGACAGCGCACCCGCTCCGCGATTCAACGTGATCGCGCGGCCGAACGACTGGGAGCGAACCGTTGGCGAAACCGGCACAGCAGAACAGAGTGAGACGGGGCAATTTTATGTCCGGTACTGGTCTGCATTCGCTGAATTCTTGCGCGTCAGAAAGGGGCCGCTCAAACCTCCGAAAGGCTCGCCACAACACTGGATGAGCATTAGCATCGGCAGGTCGCATTTTGGCCTAGCCGCAATTGCTTCAACACAAAAGAATTTTGTGCGCGCCGAGATGAACCTTACTGGCCCTAACAGTCATCGCGCCTTCGAACTACTTGTCCAGCAGCGCGACAAGATTGAAGCTGAATTCGGCGACAAGTTAGTTTGGGATCAAAAAGTGGGGCGAAATCAGGTCAGAATTTCCCAGACGCGAGAGAATTTGGCTGTTCGCGATGAAAAGGATTGGGGCAGGCAACATCTTATCCTCGCCGAAATGTTGGAGAAACTGTACCGCGCGTTTCATGTCCGTGTCCGGGAACTGGACTTTGACAGATTTGGCGATGACGAATTTGTCGAAGTAAAATCAAATCAGTCGTCGAGTTTCGAAGAATGACCACCCTCCACCTCACCAATGCCCGTTTGATCGACCCTGAGGCGGGCACGGACTCGTTGGGGTCTTTGACCATTCGGGATGGGGTGATCGTTGGGCGTGGCGCTGCCCCTAAGGGCGCGGAAACCCTCGACTGTAGGGGGATGTGCCTTGCCCCCGGCATCGTCGACTGGGGGGTCAAGATTGGCGAGCCGGGGGAGCGGCATCGGGAGTCGTTTCGCTCGGCTGGTCTGGCTGCGGCTGCGGGCGGCGTCACCACGATCATTGCAAGGCCGGATACCGCGCCTGCGATTGATACGCCGGAGACGCTGGAGTTTGTGACGCGGCGGGCGGCGGAATCGGTCGTGCGGATCAGGCATATGGCGGCGCTGACCAAGCACCGCGACGGTGATGAGATGACCGAGATCGGTTTTCTGCTCGACGCCGGGGCGGTGGCGTTTACCGATGTATTTAGGGTGTCCGTCAACACCAAAGCCTATGCGCGCGCGCTGACCTATGCGCGGTCTTTGGGGGCACTGGTCGTGGGCCATCCGCAAGAGCCGGGGTTGTCGGCGGGGGCTGCGGCGACAAACTCCAAGTTCGCCAGCCTCAGGGGGCTGCCCGGTGTGCATCCGATGGCGGAGCG
>JAYTQA010000504.1:0-2421 GCA_043746955.1 bacterium
CCGCGCCGATGCCGAAACCGGGGTCACCTTTGTCGGCAGGCTCGCCACCTATCGCTATCTTGATATGGATGTGACCATCCGGGAGGCGCTGAACACCGCCCGCGCCTTCGTTGAAAACACTGGCAAAGGGGTGGCTATGCCCGCCTTTGCCGTGCGCCCGATATGACCCATCCTGCCGGTGCACCCGGTTCCTCTGAGCCCCTCCCCCCGGTTTCGGACGACAGCGGACGGCTGCGGTTGGTGGCTTTGGTGGTCACCTACAACCGCCGGGCCCAGTTGCACCGCACCATAGACCGCCTGCTGGCCGAGGATGTCGACGCGGTTCTGGTGGTCGACAACGCCTCTGACGACGGCAGCACGGAATTTCTGTACAAAATCACCGACCCGCGCCTGCATGTGATTGCGCTCGCCGACAACATCGGCGGGGCAGGCGGCTTCGAACAGGGGCTGCGCGAGGTGGCCGCCCGGTTCGACCCCGACTGGTGCGTGCTGATGGATGATGACGCCCGGCCCGAACCCGGCGTCATGTCGCGCTTTCTGGCCCGCGCCCGCATGCTGGAGCGGGGCGGCTACGAGGCGGTCGCCGGTGGGGTCTTCTACCCCGATGGCCGCATCTGCGAGATGAACCGCCCGTCGCGCAACCCGTTCTGGCATATCAGGTCTTTCCTGCACACGGTCATCGGCGGCGGCGGTCGCGCGGGCTTTCATCTGGCCGATGCGGATTACGCTTGCACCGATCCGCTGACGATTGATGCGGCGTCTTTCGTTGGCTTTTTTCTGTCGCGCAAAGGGGTCGAGCGCGCCGGTTTCCCCAACGGCAACCTCTTCATCTATGCCGATGATGTCATCTACACGCTGCGCCTGACCCGGATGGGTGGGCGGATCGGATTTTTGCCCGACCTGCGGTTTGAACATGACTGTTCGACCTACCGGCAAGGTGGCGGTGATATCTACCGGCCCCTGTGGAAGGTCTATTACAACTACCGCAACAGCCTTTTGGCTTACCGCGTTGCGGCGGGTCCCATTCTGTTCTGGCCGGTTTGCGCGCTGGCCGTGGTGAAATGGCGGTTTCGCGCCCGCCACGCCGGCAAGGATCAGCCAGCCTACATCGCTCTGCTGCGGCTCGCCGTGGGCGACGCGCTCCGCCACCACCTGACCCGCACCCTGACAGAGGTCCGCCGCATCGCCCGCCATCCTGAACAAGACCCCGCGATTGCTGCCGCTGGCCACCAACCGCGCCACAAGTGACCGCGCCGCAGGTAAGCGTGTCCAGCGCCCCTCACAGCCTTGACGCCGCACGCCAGTCTGCGCATCTTGCGCGCAATCTTGGCGGTCGTGGGCCACGCAGCACGCCATAGGCGACCTACCAACCGGGGTGATCCTTGCATACCAATCCAACCCAAACCCAAACCTCCGGTCTGACCGCCCAAGACATCGCCTCCTGGCTGACCTTGCAGTCGCTTTCGCTGGCCCAACCCGGCGTCTGCACCGAAACCACCATGTTTTACCGCCCCCGGGGCAAGGTTTTCGTCAGCGCGCTCAACAATCGCATTCTGATCGAGCCCGGCGCGTCGATCCGGTTTTCCACCGCGTTCAACATCCTCGGGCTGGAGGCGTTGAACACCGCCTGCCGTCTGGGCCGCCTTGCCTTTGCCTTGCGCGGGACCGGTCAGGTTGAAGTCCTGGTCTATCAAGGCCTTTCGGGCCGCTCGTGGCAACGCCAAGTCACGGACATCGTCACCCTTTCGCCTGCCGAAGACACCGTGATCGACCTTGAAACCGGCGGCCTGACCCGGCGCGAGGGCGCCTTGTGGGTCGAACTGCGCACGGTTGGCGGCAGCGAAACCGTGCAGATCGACGGTGGCCGCTTTGTCACCGACGCGGCCCCCGATCCAAACCTGCGCCTTGCGATTTGCCGCCCCCCGCTTGCGATGAACGGCGGCCCTGATCCGATGCTGGACCAGATCCTGCACTGGTCTGCCGCCCAAAACGGCCGGGTTTCGGTGCTGACCTGCGGCACCACAGCCCCCGGCCTGATCACCCTGCCCGCCACCGCCAACCGCCAGTCAGCCTACGGCGCGATGCTCGCCCATGCCAAGGCGCACGGCTTCAGCCACGCCCTGCTGATCGACCCTGACAGCACCGTGGGCATCGAAACGCTGGACCGCACGCTGGCCGCCCTGTCGATCCTGCGCGACCCCAAACACGCGCTCGGTGCCGCGACCCTGCATGTGACCGAGGCGTGGCAACTGGCCGACAATGGCCTGACCCGCAATGCCGAGGCCAGTCTGTCGCCGCTGTCCCCATTGTTCGACCTGCGCGAAATCGCCAACCTGCTGGATGTGGGGGCAGAGGCTGCGGCCGATGCCACCGCCGGCCTGATCGTGCCGGCCACGCGCTTTCTGGCTTTCTCGCTCAAGG
>JAYTQA010000505.1:0-2418 GCA_043746955.1 bacterium
GAGGGCAAAACCGTGGTCGTGGTGTTCCGTGAACGCCGCGCCCTTGGACTGATCGCCCTGCGCGACGAGCCGCGCGGCGATGCGGTCGACGCCGTGGCCCAGTTGCAGGCGATGGGGGTGGGTTCGGTGATGCTGACCGGCGACAATGCCCGGACCGGGGCGGCGATTGCCGGCGTGCTGGGTATGCAGCACCGCGCCGATCTGATGCCGGATGACAAGGTAACGGCGGTCAAGGCGATGGCGGCGCAGGGCGGCGTGATGATGGTCGGCGACGGCATCAACGACGCACCGGCGCTGGCGGCGGCGACGGTCGGCGTGGCGCTGGGATCGGCCAGCGATGTGGCGCTGGAAACCGCCGCGGCCGCGCTGCTGCGCAACCGGGTGACCGATGTGGCCGCGATGATCCGGCTGGCGCGGGCGACAATGGCCAACATCCGGCAGAACGTCACGATCGCGCTGGGGCTGAAAGCGGTGTTTCTGGTGACGACCGTGCTGGGGATGACCGGGCTGTGGATTGCGATCATGGCCGACACCGGGGCGACGGTTCTGGTCACGTTCAACGCGCTGCGGCTGCTGCGGTTTGATCCGGAACGGAGCTAGGCGATCAATCTGCCGGGTTCAGCCGGGGATGGGTTTCCTCACCCCAAAGCCACAGGACTGCACCCGACAGCGCCATCGAGATCGCCACGAACCAGAACGCCGCCACGGTTGACCCGCTGAAATGCGCCGCCAACCCAAGGCCAAGCGCGCCGATGCCGTAGCCCAGATCGCGCCAGAACCGGTAAATCCCGATGGCCGAGCCGCGCCAGGTCGGCGGCGTGATGTCGGCCACGGCTGCCGACAGGTTCGGGTATAGGAGCGCCATGCCAAAGCCCGCGATGGCGGCGGATACCGACCACCAGATAAAGCCATCGCCCAGCACCACCAGCGCAATCCCGGCACCGCAGATCCACATGCCCAGTACATTCGGCCAGAACCTTCCCACCCGATCCGACAGCCGCCCGGTGAACAGCTGAGAGCCGCCCCAGACAAAGCCATACATGCCGACAATCCAGCCGATATTGGGCAGGCTGACGCCGTGGTCGCGCAAAAACACCGGGAACATCACCCAGACCAGCGCATCGACAAACTTTTCGGCCAGTCCTGCCTGCGAAATCGCCGCCAGCCGCCGGTCACGCCAGGACATCAGCGCGAAGATCTCCCAGGTGGCGGGAGCTTCCGATACGCCCTGCGGATAGCGCGGGCGAAAGGTGGTCGCCGCATTCGCACGGTGCCGCGCGGCCTCGGCTTTGGCCCAGGGCAGCGTGTCCTGCACCCAGACCAGCGTCAGGATCAAAGCCAGCCCGATCACCATGCCACCGAAGAGCAAGAGGCCCAACCGCGCCCCCAAGGCGCTGGCCGCATAGGCCGTGATGATCCCGGCCAAAGCCACGCCGACATAGCCGGAGAATTCGTTCAGCCCCAAGGTCAGCCCGCGCTGATCGGCCCGGGTGAAGTCCAGCTTTGAGGTCTGGGTCATCGACCAGCAGAGCCCCTGATTGACGCCCAGAAGCACGGTGGCGGCGACAATCCAACTCCAACTGGGCGCGAAGTAGATCATCAAAGGGATCGGGATGGCGGCGATCCAGCCCAAGAGCAAGACGCGCTTGCGCCCGATCCGTTCCGACAACCGACCCGCCACGAAGTTGAGGGTTCCCTTCACCACGCCAAACGCCACCACGAAGGCGGAGAGCAGCACGAACGACCCCTTGGCCACGCCGAACTCGCTTTCCGCCAGCGCCGGAACCACGGTGCGCATCATGCCGATGGTGAAACCGACCAGCAGGACCTGGATCAACTGGTGCACGAATTGGATCCGGTTCTCGCGGATGCCGAGGATCAGTGCCCCGCTTTCGGTCATGCTGCGACCATGTCCCCGGAATTGATGGCGCGGTTTTTAGCGGCTTCAGGTGGCGGTGGCGGGATGTCGGCGGTCATGGCGCGGACAAACTCCGCCTCGTTTTCGATGCGGAACGCGGTGTTGTTCCGCTTTTCAAAGCCGATGGTGGAACTGGGCTTGCCACTCAGCTTGCGCCCGCAGACCGAGCCGGAATAGGCCCCCGGCAGCACCTCCAGATGGTCCGGCAGGGCTTTCAAAACCTGTACGGATTTGAACAGCGCCCGCGCCCCGTCTTCGGCGCTGGAGGCAAGCTCGGTCCGGCCCAGATCACCCACCATCAGCGTATGCCCGGTCAGCACGAACCACGGTTCGGATGCGCGGGTGCGGTCGGTCACGACCAGACAGATATGCTCGGGCGTATGGCCCGGTGTATGCAGCACGCGTGCCACCACATTACCAAGCTCCAGCACGTCGCCGTCCTGCGCGCCCTTGAAGGGGAAGCTGACGGCAGCGTCGCCATGCAGCACATATTGCGCACC
>JAYTQA010000506.1:0-6415 GCA_043746955.1 bacterium
GTCCGACCGAGTTCCGCTGCGACCTCATCGAATTCTGCCGGGGAGATCCGGAGAGCCCGGTGCGCCTCCTCAAGGCCGAGCGCCGTCGTGCCGGGGCTGGTGGCGACGAACTTGTAAGGCCCACCCGAAATGTCGCAGACCCACAGCGTCCGCATGAATTTAAGTCCGGGCAGCCTTCCGAGGTTCTTGGTGTGCCATTCCCGCAGCTGCGGGTTCGCCGACTGCTGGCCAACGATCGGGTTTTTCACGACAGCATCGCTGAAGCGATCCACGACGGCCGCGATGGCGAAGACGCCGCCCAGCCGCTCATATAGACTTTTGTCAGACATGGTTTTCGCCTCCTGTGCGCCTGCATGGTCCGCCCCGGCCAAAACGACCAGCGGGGCAGCGATCAGCACCAACCCTTCTACGAGGCTCCGTCTGGTAATGAGTGTCGAAACAGCCTGTTCCACGATCAATCTCCATTGTTTCGGAAGAGCGTTATGGTAAACGCGCCCAAACCCAAAAAGTTCCACGGAGCCCGGCACTTTATCCTGGCGGTAGAAGCTTCAGCGCCTTGGGTTGACTTCGGTGCCCCTTCCCTTTCACACCCCCCTTCCCTTTGCCCCGCCGCGCACTATCCTCCTGCATCATGCCATACCGCTGGTCCCCGACCCAACCGCACCGCCTCACGCTCTGGCCGCACCGCTCGCTGACCCCGAGGGGGCGCGTTTCTTTCATCGCCGTCACCGCCACCCTGCTGCTCCTGCCCCTCCTGACCCAACTCGGCCAGCCCGGGCTTTGGATGCTGCTGCCGTTCCTGCTGGCAGCCCTCGCGGCCATCAGCTACGCGCTGGACCGCAACAGCCGCGACCGCGCCATCACCGAGGATCTCAGCCTCACCCCGTCCCAGATCAGCCTGATCCGCCACGGCCCGCGCGCCCGCCGCCAGACCTGGGCGTCCAACCCGCATTGGGTCCGCCTGACCCTGCATGCGACCGCTGGCCCGGTGCCCAACTACCTGACCCTGACCGGCAGCGGGCGCGAGGTGGAACTGGGGGCCTTCCTGACCGAGGCGGAGCGGATCACCCTGCAAGCCGACCTCGCCGCCCGCCTTGCCGCCCTGCGCCGAGCCTGACCGCCGCGCAGCGCTGCGCTGAGCCTGATCAGCAATGGCCCCGAGGTGGCTCCCTGACTGAAGCCGCGCGGTTAGCCCTGCCAGCCGACCTCGCCGCCCGCCTCGCGCCCTGCGCTGAGCCTGACCGCCGCGCAGCGCTGCGCTGAGCCGGACCGTCTTGCGGCACTGCGCCGAGCCCGTCCGCCCGGCCCGAAGTCCAGCCTTACCGCCTACGGGACGGGTCGAAGTGCCGGCCTTGGCACCTTTCCCGCCGCAACCGCAGCGGTGGTGAAATTCCGCAAGACATCCGCCGGCGGTTTTGGCTAGATGCCCGCAGCCGACCACAGGAGCCGCCGATGATCTACCGCTACACTATCCTTTATGTCGCCGATGTCCCCGCCAGCCTTGAGTTTTATCAGGCGGCGTTCGGGCTGCAAACCGGCTTCCTGCACGAAACCGGCTATGGCGAATTGCAAACTGGTCCGACCAAACTCGCCTTCTCGTCGCATGCGATGATGGCCAGCATCGGCAAGCAAGTGGCGACCGAGCCGCCCGACAAACCCGCCTTCGAACTGGCGTTCGAGGTGGCGGATGTGACCGCAAGCCTCGCCCGCGCCGTAGAGGCGGGGGCCGTGCTGGTGACGCCGGTCACCCAAATGCCATGGGGCCAGACCCTCGCCTATGTCCGCACCCCCGACGGCACGCTGGTCGAATTGTGTACCGCGGTGGCAAATTAACCCGGTGGCAGGCTAACCCGGTGGCAGGCTAACCCAGCCGCGCCTTGATCCGCGCGCCGACAGCGCTGAAATCCATCTGGCCGGTGAACTTGGCCTTCAGCACGGCCATGACCTTGCCCATGTCCTTGACCGATCCCGCACCGACCTCGGCAATCGCCGCCGCCACCGCCGCCTCAACCTCAGCTGCCGAAAGCTGCTTGGGCAGGAATTCCTCGATCACCTTGATCTCGGCGGTTTCCTTGTCGGCCAGATCGGCCCGCGCGCCGTCCAGATAGAGCTTCACCGATTCCTGGCGCTGCTTGACCATCTTGGCCAAAACCGTCAACTCATCCGCTGCCGTCATCGCAACCCCATCGCCGCGCAAGGCAATCTCGCGCTCTTTCAACCCGTTGAGGATCAACCGCAGCGCCGAAAGCCGCTCGGCCGCCTTGGCCCGCATGGCCGTCTTGATCGCTTCCATCAGCCCGTCGCGCAGCGCCATACCACTCCCCTTGTCCTGCCCAGATCACCCTAGCCGCAGCCTGCCCATCACGCAACCGCGCCGCCAAAAACCAACCCATTGAAATCGCTATATATTGTAAATCACCCCCGACCTTGACCCCGCTGCCCCCTAGCCTTAGGGTCCGCCCGTTTGCCGCCCCCCCGCGATCCCGGAGTCTCGCCATGCCCAGCCAAACCGAAAAGCCCACCGCCTGCCTCGCGCTTGCCGATGGTACGCTGTTTTTCGGCCATGGCTTTGGCGCTACCGGCGAGACGGTGGCCGAACTGGTCTTCAACACCGCCATGACCGGCTATCAGGAGATCATGACCGACCCGTCTTACGCGGGCCAAGTGGTGACCTTCACCTTCCCGCATGTCGGCAACACCGGCACCACGCTGGAGGATGACGAAACCGCCACCCCGTTCGCCGCTGGCATCGTGGTCAAATCGGATCCGACCGAGCCGTCCAGTTGGCGTGCCACCCAGCACCTTCTAAATTGGATGGAGGCCAAGGGCCGGATCGGCATCGGCGGCCTCGACACCCGCCGCTTGACCCGCGCCATCCGCCAGCAGGGTGCTCCGCATGTGGCACTGGCCCATGACCCGTCCGGCAATTTCGACATTGGCCGACTGGTCGCCAGAGCCCGCGCCTGGACCGGGCTGGTCGGTCTCGACCTCGCCAAGGACGTCTCCTGCACCCAGAGCTACCGCTGGGATGAACAGCTTTGGGCCTGGCCCGCAGGTTATACCAAGCGCCAAGGTGCCGGCCTGCGCGTCGTCGCCATCGACTATGGGGCCAAGCGCAACATCCTGCGCTGCCTTGCCTCGTCGGGTTGCGAGGTCACCGTTCTGCCCGCCAGCGCCACCGCCGAAGATGTCCTGGCACTCAACCCCGAAGGCGTGTTTTTGTCCAACGGCCCCGGCGACCCGGCGGCTACCGGTGCCTATGCCGTGCCGATGATCCAGGGCGTGCTCAAGGCCGACTTGCCGCTGTTCGGCATCTGCCTCGGCCACCAGATGCTGGCGCTGGCTTTGGGTGCCACCACCGTCAAGATGAACCACGGCCACCACGGCGCCAACCACCCGGTCAAGGACCTGACCACCGGCAAGGTCGAGATCACCTCGATGAACCACGGCTTCACGGTGGACAGCCAGACCCTGCCGAAGGGCGTGTCCGAAACCCATATCTCGCTGTTTGACGGTTCCAACTGTGGCATCGCGGTCGATGGCAGGCCGGTGTTCTCGGTGCAATACCACCCCGAAGCCTCGCCCGGCCCGCAAGACAGCTACTACCTGTTCGAACGCTTCGCCGCAGCGATCCGCGCCCGCCGAGCCGCCTGACCTGCCGGTCAAGTCCGGATGCGCCGGACCTGACCTGTCCGGGCGTGTCCGGGGTCGGGCCCTGCCGCGCCGGTCCCACGCCAAAAAACCATGCCACCTCCTGCCGCTTATCCACACCCGTTTGCCCGATCCCGCAACTTCACCGCGCATTTTACCCGTTCCGTTAACCGCGCCTTAACCACTTAGCCCCGATCCTGCCGGCATTGGCCTTTGCCCGGCCACGGGATCCCGATGTCGATCGTCTCGCGCAAGCCCGACCTGACGCCAGAGCGCAGCGCCCCTGCGGCCTACGCGTCCGATCAGCCGGTTCTGCAGCCCTACCAGCCGCACGCCTACCAACTGCCCGCCTACCAGCTTCCGGCCCCCCAACTGCCCGCTGGCGACCAGCGGCTGGCGATCCACCTGTTGCGCGACGGCACCCTTGCGCCCCATGCCGTGCTGCAAGCGCTCGCCCGGCTGGCCGACCGTCCCGGTGGCCGCTTGCTCGACCTGCTCCTCGATCATCAACTGGTTCATGAAGCCGCACTTTACGCGTCGCTGCACCGGCTGACCGGCATCGGCGCGGCTGACCTTGGCCCAACCGACCTTGGCCCAACCGATCTTGGCCCTACCCACCTCCGCCCAACCGCCGACCCCCGCCTGATCGACCGGCTGGACCCGGCGTTTTGCCTGACCGAGCGCTTGTTGCCGCTGCGCAACCTCGGCCACGCCACCCTGATCGCCGCTTCCGACCCGCACAGCTTCACCCGCCACCGCAGGGTGCTCGAAAAAACCTTCGGCCCGGTCCTGCCTGCGCTTGCCCCGCCAGCCCGGATCGAAGCCGCCATCCTCGCGGCCCGCGGCTATGCGATGGCGCGCGCCGCCGAAACCACCGTGGCCCTCAACGAAAGCTGCCGGACCTACCGCAAGGCCAGCCCGGTCCTGCGCCGCCTGGTGCTGGTCGCGGTTTGCCTTGGCCTTCTGGCGATCCGCCCGATCCTCGGGTTGCTGACCTTTTGGGCGATCCTGACCCTCGCGGCCGCCACCGCGATGAAAACCGCAGCACTGGTAGCCTCGCTGCGAACACCACCGCCAGAGCCTGCAAACCCCGCCCAGATCGCCCGGCTGCCGGTGGTGTCCATCGTGGTGGCGCTCTACCGCGAAAGCAGCATCGCGGCCCGGCTGGTCAAGCGTCTGTCGAGGCTGGATTATCCGCGCGACCTGCTCGACATCATTTTGGTGGTGGAGGCCGAGGATGATATCACCCGGCGCGCCCTGATGCGCGCCGACCTGCCCGGCTGGATGCGCATCGTGGTCACGCCAGCCGGCCGGGTCAAGACCAAACCCCGGGCGCTCAACTTCGGCCTGACCCAGTGCAAAGGCAGCGTGGTCGGGGTCTACGATGCCGAAGACGCGCCGGAGCCTGACCAGATCCGCAAAGTCGTCGCCCGCTTTGCCCAGCGGGGGCCAGAGGTCGCCTGCCTGCAAGGTGCGCTCGATTTCTACAACCCGACCAAAAACTGGCTCGCCCGCTGCTTCACGGTGGAATACGCGGGCTGGTTCCGGGTCGTGCTGCCCGGTCTGGAACGGCTCGGCCTGCCCTTGCCCCTCGGCGGCACCACGCTGTTCTTTCGGCGCGATGTGCTGGAACGCTTGGGCGGCTGGGACGCCTATAACGTGACCGAAGATGCCGACCTCGGGATGCGCCTGGCCCGCCACGGCTACCGGACCGAGATTCTGCCGACCACCACGCTGGAGGAGGCCAATTGCCGCACCCTGCCGTGGGTCAAGCAGCGCAGCCGCTGGATCAAGGGCTACATGATGACCTACATCACCCATATGCGCGACCCCGCAGCGCTGTACCGCGAGCTTGGCCCGCGCGGTTTTGCAGGCTTCCAGATCCTGTTTCTCGGCAGCCTGTCCCAAGCCCTGTTTGCCCCGCTGCTCTGGTCGCTCTGGACATTCTGCCTCGGCCTCGGTCACCCGCTCTCCGGTCTGGTGCCCGCCCAAATGATGATCGTGCTGACCGCGTTCTTCATGGGCTGCGAGGTTGTCAACATCGCGATAGGCGTCCTGGGCCTCAAACGTTCCGGCCAAAACCTGAGCTGGTTCTGGGTGCCGACCCTGGCGCTCTATTTCCCGCTGCAAGCCTTCGCCGCCTACAAAGCCCTGTGGGAGATGCTGCACAAACCGTTCTACTGGGACAAAACCAGCCACGGCGCGTTTTCGGACGGGCAGAACTGATTGCCGCAGGCCGAGACGCTAAAATCCCCGCTGGAAACGGGACTTTTCAATCCAGGGCCAAACCCGCCACCGTTGCGATTACACCGTTGTTTTTAGGATAATAAATCTAGAATTTTCCGCGCGCCCCGGTTCCGCACGCGGGCGCCGTAGCCCCTTCATCTGGGCACAAATACTCCGGGGGTGCGGGGGCTGGCCCCCGCTTTCTTGGCCAGGCAAACCTAGCGCATCCGCAATTCCCCGGCCTCGACCCTGAGCCGCGTCTCATAGGCCTTGGAGATATGCGCCTTCAACGCCGCATAAGCCGCCTCGCCATCCCTTGCCTCGATCGCGGCCACGATCCTGGCATGCTCGGCCAAAGCCGGCCCATCGCGCCCTTCGGCGGCAAACGAAGTATTGGTCATCAACGCCATCGAGCGATGCACCAGATCCAGTTGCTGCACCAAAAACCGATTGTGGCTGGCCAGATGGATCTGCTTGTGAAACCGCTTGTTGGCCCGAGACAACGCCCTTGGATCGCCGCCCAGCAACCCCTTGTCGT
>JAYTQA010000507.1:0-6415 GCA_043746955.1 bacterium
CTGTCGATTGCCGAAAACCTGTTTCTGGGCAACGAGATTGCCTCCGGCGGTGTGATCAACTGGCCTGCCGCCTATCAAAGGACCGATGCGTTGCTGGCGAAAGTTGGCCTGAACGAAGCGCCGGCCACCAAGGTCGGCAAGCTGGGTGTGGGAAAGCAGCAGTTGATTGAGATTGCCAAGGCTTTGGCCAAGAACGTGCGGCTGTTGATTTTGGACGAGCCGACCGCCGCCTTGCAGGAAAACGACAGCCAGAAGCTGTTGGACCTGATGCTGGAGTTGCAGACCCAAGGGGTCACCCAGATCATCATCAGCCATAAACTCAATGAAATCTCGCGGGTCGCCGACCGGATCACCATCATCCGCGATGGGGCGACGGTGTCGACGCTGACCGCAAGTGAGATCAGCGAAGAGCGGATCATCCGCGACATGGTGGGCCGTGACATGGCGCACCGCTACCCGGACCGGACGCCTAAAATCGGCGAGATGCTGATGGAGGTGCGTGACTGGTCGGTCTGGCATCCCGAACAACCGCGCCAGATGATCAAATCCGCCGGTTTCAACGTCCGCAAGGGCGAGATTGTCGGCATTGCCGGGCTGATGGGGTCGGGGCGCACCGAACTTGCCATGTCGATCTTTGGCAAAAGCTATGGCCGCACCATCACGGGCGAGGTCAAGATTGGCGGCAAGGTGGCTGACACCTCGACCGTGGCGCGCGCGATTGACGCCGGGCTCGCTTACGTGACCGAGGATCGCAAGACCTTGGGTCTGATCCTGGAAGAGCCCATCGTGCGGAACATCACCCTCGCCAATTTGTTCGGGGTGTCGAAAAATGGCATCCTCAGCCACCAACGCGAGCAGCAGGTGGCGGAGGAGTATCGCCGCGCCCTCGCCATCCGCACCCCTGCCGTGCAGCAAAAGGTGGTCAACCTGTCGGGCGGCAACCAGCAGAAGGTCGTGCTGTCTAAGTGGCTGTTTGCTGATCCGCAGGTGCTGATCCTGGATGAGCCGACCCGCGGCATCGACGTGGGGGCCAAGTTTGAGATTTACGGGATTATGAACGACCTTGCCGCCCAAGGGCGTGGGGTGGTGATGATCTCGTCTGAGATGCCGGAGTTGTTGGGAATGTGCGACCGGATTTACGTGATGACCGAGGGCCGGATCGTGGGCGAGTTGTCCCGCGCGGAGGCCAGTCAGGAAAAGATCATGGGCCTGATCCTCAAAGGCCATGAACAGAGCGAAGGAATGGTAGCATGATGGCTGCGGCGACCGACAAAAAAGGCTTGGGTGCGCTGCTGGGCGGGCATCTGCGCGAAAACGGCATGTTGGTGGCGCTGGTCGCCATCGTGTTGTTTTTCCTGATCATTGTGCAGGTGACCCAAGGCGTCGACTTCCTGTCGGCGCAGAATATCACCAACCTGTTCCTGCAAAACTCCTATGTCATCATCATGGCTTTGGGGATGCTTTTGGTGATCGTCTCGGGCCATATCGACCTGTCGGTGGGCTCGGTCGCGGGCTTTACCGGGGCGTTGGCTGCGGTGTTCACGGTGAACTGGGGCTGGCCGCCTTATGTCGTGATCCCGGTGGTTCTGCTGTGCGGGGCGGTGATTGGGGCGGCGCAAGGCTACTGGGTCGCGTTCTGGCGGGTGCCGTCGTTCATCGTCACTTTGGCGGGCATGCTGGTGTTTCGCGGCCTGACCCTGTGGGTGCTGAACGGCCAGAACATCGGGCCGTTTCCGAAATCGTTCCAGTCGCTGTCTACCGGGTTCCTGCCCGATCTGTTCAGCGTCGGTCAACCCAATGTCACGGCCATCGTCCTCGTGGCGCTCGCCGCCTGCGGCATCATCTGGATGAGCCTGCGCGCCCGCCAGCGCGACGCCGAATTCGGGATGGAGTTGGAGCCGTCGGGGATTTTCTGGGCGCGCAATGCCATCGTCGCCGTGGCGCTGATGTTCGTCGGCTATAAGCTCGCGAGTTTTCGCGGCCTGCCCAATGTGGTGATCGTGCTGACCGTGCTGACCGCCCTTTACGCCTTCTTCACCGAGAATATGACCACCGGCCGCCGGATCTATGCGCTGGGTGGCAACGAGAAAGCCGCGCGGCTGTCCGGCATCAAGACCGACCGGCTGGTGTTTTTCTGCTTCATGAACATGGGCGTGCTGGCGGCTTTGGCGGGGATGATCGTGGCGGCACGGTTGAACTCCTCCACCCCCAAGGCCGGGGTCGGGTTTGAGCTGGACGTGATCGCCTCGGTCTTCATCGGTGGCGCGTCGATGTCGGGCGGGGTTGGCAAAATCCTGGGCGTGGTGGTCGGCGCGCTGATCATGGGTGTGATGAACAACGGCATGTCGATCATGGGCATCGGGATTGATTACCAGCAGGTGATCAAGGGACTGGTGCTGCTGATGGCCGTGATCTTCGACGTTTACAACAAATCGAAATGAGGCGCGCCATGCATCTTTCCCAGATCACCAGTGCTGCGGGCCTGCAAGTCGTGGTACGCGAAGGGGCTCGTGCCCATGTCGTGCCAGGGGCGGCCTCGGTCTATGACCTAGCGCTGTCGGCGATTGCGGCGGGCCGCAGCCTGACCGCGGAGGTCGCGGCCCGCGGCAAAGGCGCTCAGGTGGACCTGTCTGCCGCCACGCTGACCCTGCCAGTCTCCCACCCCGATCCGGCACATCTGCACCTGACGGGTACGGGGTTGACGCACCTTGGTTCCGCCGCCGCCCGCGATGCGATGCACGCCAAGCTGGGCGGGGCGGAGGTGTTGACCGACAGCATGAAGATGTTCCGCATGGGGCTGGAAACTGGCCGTCCCGCTGCGGGTAGCGTTGGCGCGCAGCCGGAATGGTTTTATAAAGGCAACGGTTTTACCGCCGTAGCCCCCGGCGCCGCGCTCACCGCCCCCGGCTTTGCTGAGGACGGTGGCGAGGAGCCGGAGATCGCTGGTATCTATATCGTAGGGCCGGATGGCGCGGTGCACCGCATCGGCTGGGCCTTGGGCAATGAATTCTCGGACCATGTCACCGAACGGGTCAACTACCTGTGGCTGGCCCATTCCAAGCTGCGGGTGGCGTCTTATGGCCCCGAGATTCTGGTCGGCGACTTGCCTGCCGACATCCATGGCACCAGCCGCATCTGGCGAAATGGCAAGGTGATTTGGGAAAAGCCGTTCCTGAGCGGCGAGGCCAACATGTCGCACACCATCGCCAATCTGGAACATCACCACTTCAAATACGACATCTTCTGCCAGCCCGGCGATTTGCACGTGCATTTCTTCGGCACCGCCACCTTGTCGTTTGCCGACGGGATCAAGACGGAAGCTGGCGATATCTTCGAGATTGAAGCGCCCGAATTTGGTCTGCCCCTGACCAACACCCTTGCCTTCGCGCCGGTCAAGTCCGGTGCCACGACCGTCAAAGCCCTGTAACTTTAGCAACGCCGTGAGGAAACCATGACCTTCCAACCTGCTGCTTGGCCCCGCAAACTGCGCTCGCAAACCTGGTTTGGCGGCACCTCGAAGGACAATATCTACCACCGGGGCTGGATGAAGAACCAAGGCTTCCCGCCGGATTTGTTCGATGGCAGGCCGGTGATTGGGATTCTGAACACCTGGTCGGAACTGACGCCGTGCAACGCGCATCTGAATGATCTGGCGCAGCGGGTGCGCAACGGGATTTACGAGGCGGGCGGGTTTCCGGTTGAAGTGCCGGTGTTCTCAACCTCGGAATCCGCGTTCCGTCCCACCGCCATGATGTTCAGGAACCTCGCCGCGATGGCGGTCGAGGAGCAGATGCGCGGTCAGCCGATGGATGGCTGCGTGCTGCTGGTCGGCTGCGACAAGACCACCCCAAGCCTTCTGATGGCCGCCGCCTCCACCGACCTGCCGTCGATCATCGTCACCGGCGGGCCGATGCTGAACGGCTATTACAAGAATGAACGGGTTGGCTCCGGCACCCATCTGTGGAAATTCTCCGAAGCCGTGAAGGCCGGGACGATGACCAAAGAGGAATTTGTCGAGGCCGAGGCTTCGATGAGCCGTTCGCCCGGTTCGTGCAACACGATGGGCACCGCCTCCACGATGGCGAGCATGGCGGAGGCTTTGGGGATGGCACTGTCGGGCAATGCGGCTATCCCCGCCGTGGACTCGCGCCGCCGGGTGATGGCGCAGCTGACCGGACGGCGGATCGTGCAGATGGTCAAGGACGACCTGAAGCCGTCCGACATCCTCAAGAAAGAAGCCTTCGAAAACGCGATCCGCACCAATGCCGCGATTGGCGGCTCCACCAACGCCGTGATCCATCTGCTGGCGATTGCCGGCCGGGTCGGCGTTGACCTGACCCTGGAGGACTGGGACCGCTGTGGCCGCGACGTGCCGACGATCGTCAACCTGATGCCGTCGGGCAAATACCTGATGGAGGAGTTTTTCTACGCCGGTGGCCTGCCGGTGGTGATCAGGCGGCTGGGCGAGGCTGGCCTGTTGCACAAGGATGCCCTGACCGTCTCCGGTCAAACCGCGTGGGAGCAGGTCAAGGACGTGGTCAACCACAACGAAGATGTCATTCTGCCGGCTGAAAAGGCGCTGACCCAGTCGGGTGGCGTGGTTGTGGTCAAGGGCAATCTGGCCCCCAAGGGTGCGGTCCTGAAACCCTCGGCCGCCACCCCTGCCCTGATGACCCATCGGGGCCGCGCCGTGGTGTTTGAAAACATCGACGACTACAAAGCCAAGATCAATGACGAGGCTTTGGACATTGACGAGACTTGCGTGATGGTCCTGAAAAACTGCGGCCCCAAGGGCTATCCCGGCATGGCCGAGGTTGGCAATATGGGTCTGCCGCCGAAGATCTTGCGCCGTGGGATCACCGATATGGTGCGGATCTCTGACGCCCGGATGTCCGGCACCGCTTTCGGCACCGTGGTCCTGCACACCTCACCCGAGGCTGCGGCCGGGGGGCCTTTGGCTGTCGTGCAGAACGGCGATATGATCGAGCTGGACGTGCCGAACCGCCGCCTGCATCTGGATATTTCCGATGCTGACCTCGCCGCCCGTCTCGCCAAATGGCAGAACCTGATCAAAGCCCCCGATAGCGGCTATGCCCGCCTGCACCATCTGCATGTCGAGGGGGCGGATACCGGGGCCGACCTTGATTTCCTGAAAGGCTGCCGGGGCAACCCGGTCGGCAAGGACTCGCATTGATGAAAATCGCAGCCAAGTGCCGCCCGAAAAGTGACGTGCGGTCCTCAAGCCAGATGCGCGGCAAAGCCTCGCGCCGCCCGAAAAGTGTCGTGCGGTTTTTGGACCAGATGCGCGGCAAAGCCTCGCGCCGCCCGAAAAATGTCGTGCCGTCCTCAAGCGAGCTGCGCGGCAAACCTGACATCAATCCGATCGGACGGCGCGCATGAGCACCAAGATTGCGTTGGTCGGGATTGGCAAGATCGCCGTGGACCAGCACGTTCCGGCGATTGCTGGCTCCAAAGACTGGGAGCTGGCGGCGACCGTCAGCCGCAAAGGCGCGGTGGCGGGTGTCGAAGCCTTCACCGATTTCGCGGCCTTCCTGACCGCCCGGCCCGATGTGAATGTCGTCTCGCTCTGCATGCCGCCGGTGCCGCGCTATGGCTATGCCGAGGCAGCTCTGCTCGCCGGTCGTCATGTCATGCTGGAAAAGCCGCCGGGTGCCACCTTGGCCGAGGTTCACGCCCTGACCGCACTTGCCGCCGCCCAGGGCCTGACGCTTTACACCACCTGGCACAGCCGGATGGCCTATGGGGTGGCCCCGGCCAAGGCTTGGCTCGCCGACAAAACCATCCTGAAATGCCATATCACCTGGCGCGAGGATGTCCGCCGCTGGCATCCGGGGCAGAACTGGGTGTTTGAACCCGGCGGCATGGGCGTCTTCGACCCCGGCATCAACGCTTTGTCGATCATGACGGAAATTCTGCCCAAACCGGTCCACCTGACGTCTGCCACCCTGACTTTCCCGGAAAACTGCCAGACCGCCATCGCCGCCGCCCTCAGCTTCACCGGCCAGATCACCGCCGACTTCGACTGGCGGCAGGAGGGCCCGCAAACCTGGGACATCGAGATTACGACCAACGCCGGTAGCCTCGCCTTGCGGATGGGCGGCAACCGGCTGGAGATTGACGGCGCTGAAGTCGCGGGCGAAAACTCGATCATGGGCGAATACCCCGCCCTTTATGCAAGGATGGCCACCCTCGTCGCCCATAGCCAATCCGAAGTCGACCTCGCCCCCATGACCCATGTGGCCGACGCCCTGACGCTAGGGCGCAGAGTTACGGTTGAAGCCTTCTCTCTCTGACCCCATTTTCTGTCCCTAAATACCCCACAGGGGTCCGGGGGTGTGAAACCCCCGGCGGCCCGATCAAGGAGAACCACATGCTGACTGGAAAACACCTGATC
>JAYTQA010000508.1:0-2414 GCA_043746955.1 bacterium
TTGACCAAGTCGGACTCGGCTTATGAACACCCCCAGCCACACGCTTGTTTTATCCAGTCGGTTCGCGATGATCTGGTCGGCGACGGCGGCATCATGGATCTGTGGGTCCGCGAAGCGCGGCTGTTCAAATACGGTTCGGGCACGGGCACCAACTTTTCCAGCCTGCGCGGCGAAAAGCTTTCGGGCGGCGGCAAGTCGTCGGGTCTGATGGGGTTCCTGAAAATCGGCGACCGGGCGGCCGGTGCGATCAAATCGGGCGGCACCACGCGGCGGGCGGCCAAGATGGTGATCTGCGATATGGATCACCCGGATATTGAGGCGTTCATCAACTGGAAGGTGATCGAGGAGCAGAAGGTCGCCTCATTGGTGGCCGGTTCCAAAGCGCATGAGGCGCGGCTGAATGACATTTTTGCGGCGATCCGGGCTTGGGATGGCAGTTCCGAGGATTCCGTTGATCCCTTGAAGAACTTGGGCCTGAAAGCCGCGATCAAGGCCGCTAAAAAGGCGATGATCCCGGACACCTACACCTACCGCATCCTGCAATATGCCAAACAGGGCTTCGACAGCATCGAATTTCCGGTCTACGATACCGATTGGGATTCCGAGGCTTATATTACGGTGTCGGGCCAGAACTCCAACAATTCGGTGCGGGTGACTGATGCGTTCCTGAAGGCGGTCAAGGATGACAGCTCCTGGGAGTTGATCCGCCGCACCGATGGCAAGATAGCCAAGACCACTTCGGCCCGCGAGTTGTGGGACCAGATCGGCCATGCGGCCTGGGCCTGCGCTGATCCGGGGATTCAGTTCCACGACACCGTCAACGCCTGGCACACCTGCCCGGAGGATGGTGCTATCCGCGGCTCCAACCCGTGCTCGGAATACATGTTTCTCGACGACACCGCCTGCAATCTGGCTTCGATGAACCTGCTGACCTTCCAGAACAACGCCAAGTTCGATGCCGAGGCTTATATTCACGCAACACGCCTCTGGACGATCACGCTGGAAATCTCGGTGATGATGGCGCAGTTCCCGTCGAAGGAAATTGCCCAACTGTCCTATGATTTCCGCACCTTGGGCCTTGGCTATGCCAACATCGGCGGTTTGCTGATGACCATGGGGCTGGGCTATGACAGCAAGGAAGGCCGGGCTTTGTGCGGCGCGCTGACCGCCCTGATGACCGGGATTTCCTATGCAACCTCGGCCGAGATGGCGCGGGAACTGGGGGCTTTCCCGAGTTATGCCCGCAACGCGGCCCCTATGTTGCGGGTGATCCGCAACCACCGGGCGGCGGCTTACGGGACCGGGGCCTATGAGGGGCTGAACGTCGATCCGGTCACGCTGGATCACCGCAACTGCCCGGACCAGACGCTGGTTTCCTTGGCGAAATCGGCTTGGGATGAGGCTTTGGCTCTGGGGGAGGCGCATGGGTTCCGCAACGCCCAGACCACGGTCATTGCGCCCACCGGCACCATCGGTCTGGTGATGGATTGCGATACCACTGGGATTGAGCCGGACTTTGCGCTGGTCAAGTTCAAAAAACTGGCCGGCGGCGGTTACTTCAAAATCATCAACCAATCGGTTCCGGCGGCCTTGGAAAGCTTGGGCTATCCCGGTCCCCAGATTGCGGAAATGGTGGCTTATGCGGTCGGCCATGGCTCGATCGGCCAAGCCCCTGCGATCAACCACACCTCGCTGATCGGCCACGGCTTCGGTGCGCGGGAGATTGAGAAGATCGAGGCCGCCCTGCCCACCGCTTTTGACATCCGCTTTGTGTTCAACCAATGGACCTTGGGCGCGGATTTCTGCAAGGGCAGCTTGGGGATCCCGGCCGAGAAGCTGGCCGACCCGACGTTTGATTTGCTGCGCCACCTGGGCTTCACCAAAGCCCAGATCGACGCCTGCAATGACCATGTTTGCGGTGCGATGACGCTGGAAGGCGCGCCTTACCTCAAAAAGCATCACTATTCGGTGTTTGATTGCGCCAATCCCTGCGGCAAGACCGGCAAACGCTATTTGTCGGTCGACAGCCATATTTACATGATGGCGGCGGCCCAGTCGTTCATCTCGGGTGCGATCTCCAAGACGATCAATATGCCGAACTCTGCCACGATTGCCGAGACTTTGGCGGCTTACGAATTGTCCCACAGCCTCGGGATCAAGGCGAATGCGCTGTACCGTGACGGGTCGAAACTTTCGCAGCCCTTGGCCTCCGCTTTGATTGAGGGTGATGACGAGGCCGAAGAGATCATGGCCACCGGCTCCAATCAGGCTAAGGCCGCCGTGCTGGCTGAAAAGATTGTTGAAAAGATCATCATCAAGGAGATTATCCGGACCAACCGCGAAAAACTGCCGGAGCGGCGCAAGGGCTATACCCAAAAAGCCATCGTCGGCGGCCATAAAGTCTATCTGCGGAC
>JAYTQA010000509.1:0-6401 GCA_043746955.1 bacterium
AAGGCGATCATGTAATCCTTGACCCGCGCCTCCACATTCCAGCAGGCGGCGATGGTGATCGGCATCAGGAAGGTGGTCAGCATCACGAACAGGATCGAAATGCCATCGACGCCCATCTTGTAGTGCAGGCCCAGAACCCAAGGCTTGTCCTCGACAAACTGGAAGCCGGTGTTGGCGGGATCAAAGCCTTTCAGGATCAGCAGCGAGACCGCGAAGCTCAGGGAACTGGCGAACAGTGCCAGCCATTTGGCGTTGCGTTGTGCGGCCGGATCATTGCCGCGCAGGAACAGCGCCAGAATGGCTGCGGCAACCGCCGGGATGAAGGTGACAATCGACAGAATTGTGGTCATCAGTGGCTCCCTCCGACGATGGTCATCCAGGTGATCAAAGCGCCAATCCCCAAAACCATCGCGAAGGCATAGGTGAAGATATAACCCGATTGCGCGCGGCCTGCGAGCCGGGTGAAGTAGGGCACGACCCCCAACGCCACGCCATTCAACGTGCCGTCAATCACATCGCCGTCGCCGCGCTTCCACAGGAAGCGGCCGATGGCTTTGGCGGTGCGGGTGAAGATCACGTCATACAGCTCGTCAAAGTACCATTTGTTCAGCAGGAACCGGTACAGTGGTGCATGCTGTTCGGCCAGTTGGCCCGGCAGCTTGGGGTTGCGGATGTAGAACTGGAAAGCTAGCGCAAAGCCCACGAGCGTGGCGATGAACGGAGCGAGACTGACAATCACTGGGCTTTCATGGGCGGCTTCCAGCACCTTGTTCGACGCACCGGTAAATATTCCACTGGCCCCGCCGGCTGAACCCTCTTTGACCGGGAAGAACGCAGACATGGTGTCGACGTTGCCGAAAAAGGAATTGTACCAGATCATCCCGGAAAACACCGCACCCACAGCCAGGACTGCCAACGGGATGGTCATGGTAAGTGGGCTTTCGCGGGCGTGTTCGTGGGCGTGATGATCGCCCTTTTCTGGGCCATAGAAGGTCATGAACATCAGCCGCCACGAATAGAAACTGGTGAAGCAGGCGGCGACCACCAGCAGGGTGAAACCATACATCGAGCCACCGGCAAAGGCGCTTTCGATGATCGCGTCTTTGGACAGGAAACCGGCAAAGCCGATATGGGTCAGCGGAATCCCGACCCCGGTGATGGCAAGGGTGCCGATCATCATCATGGCGAAGGTGAAGGGGATCTTGTGGCGCAACCCGCCATAGTTGCGCATATCCTGTTCGTGGTGCATCGCGGTGATCACCGAGCCTGCCCCCAGAAACAGCATCGCCTTGAAGAACGCGTGGGTGAACAGGTGGAACATCGCCGCACCATAGACGCCCGAGCCTGCGGCCACGAACATGTAGCCCAGTTGCGAGCAGGTCGAATAGGCAATCACCCGTTTGATGTCGTTCTGGACCAAGCCCACAGTTGCCGCAAAGAACGCGGTGGAGGCTCCGATGACCACGATGAAGGCTTTGGCGTCGGGGGCAAACTCATATAGCGGCGACATCCGGCAAACGAGAAACACCCCTGCCGTCACCATGGTGGCGGCATGGATCAGGGCGGAGACCGGGGTCGGACCCTCCATCGCGTCGGGCAGCCAGGTGTGCAGGAACAGTTGCGCCGACTTGCCGCAGGCGCCGATGAACAGAAGGACGCCGATCAGGTTGGCAGCGTTCCAGTCCCAGTTCAGGAAATGTAAGGATTTGGTGGCAAGATCGGGGGTGGCGGCAAACACGTCATCCAGCTTGATCGAGTCGGTCAGGTAGAACAGCCCGAAAATCCCCAAGGCAAAGCCGAAATCGCCAACCCGGTTGACCACGAAAGCCTTGATCGCGGCGGCATTGGCCGAGGGCTTGCGGTAGTAAAACCCGATCAGCAGGTAGGAAGCGACGCCGACCCCCTCCCAGCCGAAGAACATCTGCACCAGGTTATCGGCGGTGATCAGCGCCAGCATCGCGAAGGTGAAGAACGAGAGGTACGCGAAGAACCGGGCGCGGTAGGGCTCGTCAGGACCCCAGTTTTCGTCATGCGCCATGTAGCCGAAGCTATAAAGATGGACCAAGGCCGAGACGGTGTTGACCACCACCAGCATGATCGCGGTCAAGCGGTCGAGCCTTATACCCCAGTCGGTCGAGAGGCTGCCGCTTTCGATCCAGCGCATCAGGGGGATGTGCTGGGTCACCCCGTCAAAGCTCAGGAACACATACCAGCTCAGGACCGCGGCCAGAAACAGCAGGCCGGTCGAGATGATCTGGCCGGTTCGCTCGCCAATCAAGCGCCAGAAGAACCCGCAGATCAGCGCCCCAACCAAGGGGGCCAGAAGGATTACCGTGACCATATCCTCAGCCCTTCATCACATTCGCGTCTTCGACTTCAATCGTGCCGCGGTTGCGGAAGAACACGACCAGGATGGCCAGGCCGATGGCGGCCTCGGCAGCGGCGACGGTCAGGATGAACAGGCTGAACACCTGGCCCACCAGATCGCCGGAGTTGGAGGAGAAGGCCACGAAGTTGATATTGACCGCCAAGAGCATCAGCTCGATCGACATCAGGATGACGATCACGTTCTTCCGGTTGAGGAAGATGCCGAAAATGCCAATGACGAACAAAGCCGCCGCCACTGTCAGGTAATGTTCCAGTCCGATCATCCGTCAGTCCCTCCGGGTCGTTGCCCGTTGTCGTTCATTTTCCGACGTGGTGGGGTCAACCCCACCCTATCGTCCGGCGTAAGACGGGGTTGCCCCGCCGCCCTTTTTACAACCCCTGCCCCGGTTTCACGTCGACCAGCTCCAAGGCGTTGGCCGGGTCGCGCCACATCTGGTGCAGCACGTTCTGGCGTTTGATGTCGCGGCGGTGGCGCAGGGTCAGCACGATGGCGCCGATCATCGCAACCAGCAGGATCAGGCCGGCCAGTTGGAACAGGTAGAGGTATTTGTCATAGAGGAGCATGCCCAATGCGCGGGTATTCTCGATCTTTGCGGCGTCTGGCGTGGGCGCTTGGTGCAGACTCAACGCGCCGTCGGCTGCGACCCAAGCGCCGATCCCAAGGGTCAGCTGCATCAGGATCACCACGCCGACCAGCAGACCCAAGGGCAAATATTTCGCCATCTGGCCCTTCAACTCCTCAAAGTCGACGTCGAGCATCATCACCACGAACAAAAACAGCACCGCGACCGCGCCGACGTAGACGATGATCAGCAGCATCGCCACAAACTCGGCCCCCAGAAGCACGAACAGCCCGGCGGAGGACAGGAAAGTCAGGATCAGCCACAGCACCGAATGGACCGGGTTGCGCGACAGGGTGACCATCAAAGCGGCGGCCACGGTGACAATGGAAAAGGCGTAAAACGCCAAAGCGGCCACACTCATGCCGGTTTCTCCTCGGTTTCGGTGAAGACGGCTTGCGCGATCTCAAGCGCCTTCTGGGTGGCGGGCAACCCGCCGAACATCGACATTTGCCAGATCACTTCGGCAATCTCGCGCTTGGTGGCACCAGCGGCGAGGGCGTTCTTGACGGTCGGGCGCAGTTGCGGCTCGCCCAAAGGCCCCAGCACGGTCTGGGCCGCGATAGTCACCAGAAAGCGGGTGCGGGCGTCAAGGCCTTCGGGGTTGAAGGTCTTGCCAAAGAACATCTCCAGCATTTCTTTGGGCATCGCCGGGAACATCGCCTCGAACGCTTTCGGATCGACCCCGGAAAAGCCTGCGCCGCCAAAGCCTGCGCCGCCCGGTGTGAACGCCTTGGCCATCTGCTGGCCTTGGCTCATCATTGTCTGGAAGAATTTGGCGAAATCTTCGGTCATGTGCGGGCCTCACGCGGAAAACCGTGGCTCAGATACCGGGCCGTTTTGGTGCCGGTCGCCGCCAGACTGGCGCGCATGCCAGCCATATCGCATGCCATAGCGTCAAGGTCGCCGCTGATATCGGATATGCTCTCCTGGATGGCGGCGATTTCGGTCAAACACAGGCGGGCGGTTGCTTCGTTCATCATCTCACCGATACGGTGCATCGAGTTCAAGGTTGCGGGCGATCTCGGCTTCCCAGCGGTCGCCGTTGTCCAAGAGTTTGGCCTTGTCGTAGAACAATTCCTCGCGGGTTTCCGTGGCGAATTCGAAGTTCGGTCCCAACACGATGGCATCGACCGGGCAGGCCTCCTGGCAAAAGCCGCAATAGATGCATTTGGTCATGTCGATGTCGTAGCGGGTGGTGCGGCGCGAGCCATCGGCACGCGGTTCGGCGTCGATGGTGATCGCCTGGGCAGGACAGACCGCCTCGCACAGTTTGCAGGCGATGCAGCGTTCTTCGCCACTGGGATAGCGGCGCAGCGCGAGTTCGCCGCGAAACCGGGGCGACAGCGGCCCCTTTTCATGCGGATAGTTCAGCGTGGCCTTGGGGGCGAAGAAATACTTCATGCCAAGGCCGAAACCTTTGATGAAGTCGAACAGCAGGAAGTATTTGATCGCCCGCCGGTAGTCTGTGGTTTGCACCGGTCCCATGGATCAGCCCCCGATCTTAGTTTCTAGGCGTTTGAAAAGGGCGTCTAACGGTCGGCAACTGCTCTTGATGATCTTTGACATCATTTGCCCTCCGGCGGCGGCGCAATCATAAACGCTTTCCAATCGGAAAGTCGTGTAATCCCCGCCGCATCGCCGGAACCCAAATGACCCTTACTGATCAGAAGTTCTACTAGCGCTTTGATATCAAGTTTATCACTCACGAAGGAGTGGACGACTTTTTGATCTAACTTGAGTTCCCAGCGATCATTTTCGTAGGGCTCAAGGGCGAGGGTGTGCCCATTTTTCTCCACGGCATAGCGGTAGCCGTATTCATCTTTTGCCATCCCTCACCCCCCCATCGCATATCTGGCCCAGAAGTGGCCGAAAACCTCGTATTTCGCCAGAAACGCCACGATCACCACCCAGCCGAGGCTCAACGGCAGGAAAACTTTCCAGCCGATCCGCATCAACTGGTCATAGCGGTAGCGCGGCACGATGGCCTTCACCATGGCGAACATGAAGAACCAGACCCACATTTTGGCGACCATCCAGAGCACACCGTCCGGCAGGCCGGGGATGGGCGACAGCCAGCCGCCGAAGAACAACAGGCTGATCAGCGCGCACATCAGGAACACGGCGATATACTCACCCGCCATGAACAGAAGGTAGGGGGTCGAGGAATACTCGACCATGAAGCCTGCGACCAGTTCGGACTCAGCCTCGGGCAGGTCGAACGGCGGGCGGTTGGTTTCGGCGAGAGCGCTGATGAAGAACAACACCACCATCGGCAAATGCGGCAGCCAGTACCAGCCGAAGATGCCATAGCCGCGCTGCGCCTCGACAATATGGCCGAACGACATCGAGCCGGTCGAGATGATGATGCCGATGATGATCAGGCCGAGCGAGACCTCGTAGGAAATCATCTGCGCCGCCGACCGCAATGACCCAAGGAAGGGATATTTGGAGTTTGACGCCCAGCCGCCCATGATGACGCCGTAAACCTCCAGTGAGGAGGCGGCGAACACGAACAAGATGGCGACATTGATATCCGCCAACACCCAGCCGGGGCTGAACGGAATCACCGCCCAGGCCAGCACCGCCAGCACAAAGCTGATCATCGGCGCTAACAGGAACACCGGGCGGTCGGCCCCGGCCGGGATCACAATCTCCTTGACCACGTATTTCAGCGCATCGGCGACCGATTGCAGCAGGCCGAACGGACCCACCACGTTCGGGCCCCGGCGCATCTGCACAGCGGCCCAGATTTTGCGGTCGCCATAGACCAGAAACAACAGGCTGATCATCACGAAGGCTACGATCAGCAGGCTTTGTGCTACCAGCAGCACTGCCGTGCCCAGCCCGGTCTGGAAGAAACCCATTATCGCCGTCCTTTTCCGTTCGTCGTCAAACCGTCGGTATCCCTTGCGCGCCGCAATCGCGCACCGTCACTTCGGCGTCAATATTGCGCAAGCCCAAGGGCAGGGACGCCGAAATGGTGTAAACCGCATCTGCACGCCAAGTGCCACCGGTTTCCGCGATATTGGTGCGCAGATGGCGGGCAAAACCATAGCCGCGGATCAAAGCATACTGGGCCGCGGCACAGCGGGCATAGTTGAACACGTCACTGCGGTCCCGCGCGCCCTTCATCGCCACCCGGAAATCGACCAGATCGCCGTCCATCAGGATGGTCTGGGTGCCGAGATAGCTGGGTTTGAAAGCGGCTTTGGTGACCTCAACGCCCTGCCCCACCGGATCGACACAGGCCGCCAGTGCTGCGAGAGCGGCCAATGTCAGCCAGGGCGTGGCGCGGGAAAGCCTCATTCAGCGGCCATCTTCAGGGCGGCACGCTCCGCTTCCAGCGCCGCAAGCTCGCCCATCGTGGCCGACGCGCGGGCAATCGGGTTG
>JAYTQA010000510.1:0-2408 GCA_043746955.1 bacterium
ACGAAAAGGGCGGCTCGGGCAAATCGACCACGTCGATGCATGTGGCCACGGCTTTGACCCGCATGGGTTTCAAGGTCGGCGCGCTCGACCTTGACCTGCGGCAGAAAAGCTTCGGGCGCTATATCGAGAACCGCCTGGCCTATCTGGAGAGGACCGCGCTCAACCTGCCCTCGCCCGACTACCGCGACCTGCCAGAGATCGATGCAAGCCAGCTTGCCCCCGGCGAGAATGCCTTCGACCGCCGCCTGTCCGATGCGGTGGCAGCACTTGAGGTGACCTGCGATTTCATCATCATCGACTGCCCGGGCAGCCATACCAGGCTGTCTCAGGTGGCGCATTCGCTGGCCGATACGCTCATCACGCCGATGAACGACAGCTTTGTCGATTTCGATCTTTTGGCCCATACCGACCCGGAAACCGGCAAGGTCCAAGGCCCCTCGATCTATTCAGAGATGGTCTGGAATGCGCGCCAGCTTCGCGCACAGGCCGGCCTCAAGCCGATCGACTGGATCGTTTTGCGCAACAGGCTTGGCGCGCAACAGATGATCAACAAGAAAAAGGTCGGCGCCGCACTGGAGGAATTGTCACGCCGCATCGGATTTCGCGTGGCCGCCGGCTTTTCCGAGCGCGTGATCTTTCGCGAGTTGTTTCCCCGGGGTCTGACCGTGATGGACCTGAAAGACACCGGGGTGGATCAGTTGAACCTGTCCAACATCGCGGCCCGGCAAGAGGTCCGCGATCTGATCAAGGAGCTCAGGTTGCCAGCGGCAGAGCAAAGGCCCGAAACAGCGCTTGCCTGACCTGACGGCGGTTTTCGCGCATGTTGATCCGGTCCAGCCGCAGGGCGAAAGGGTCGGGCATCTCTGTCTTGGGGGCGAACAGCCCGAACCATGCAAGAAGCGACTTTCCGAGTTTCATGACGGCCTCCTTGACGCTGTGTGAGGTTAATTTCTCCCTGAACCGGGGCAGGACCGTGGCCGGGACCGGGTGGAAAAGCGAAGTGTGGCTGGCGCCGCGAAACAGACTGTTTCCAGTTCCGCTTGCTTGAGGCGCCTTTGCATGGCACCTCTGGGCAAAAGAGGTCCCGATGCCGAACCCGCTTTATGACGCGCTTTTTGCGCCGCTCGCCACGCGCGACACCCGCTTCCTGATCCTGCCCGACGGGTCGGAAATGGCGGGCAAATCCTTTCACATGATAATCGCCCGCACCGCCAATGCCCTGCGCGCCGCAGGTGTCGTGCCCGGGGACCGCGTCGCCGTGCAGATCACCAAATCACCCGAGGCGCTGGCGATCTATGGAGCCACCGTCGCCGTCGGTGCCATCTTCCTGCCGCTCAACACCGCCTATACCCCGACCGAGATCGGCTATTTCCTCGACAATGCGAGCCCGAGCCTGTTCGTGTGCGAACCCTCAAAAGCCGCCGCATTGGCCGAGGCTGCGCGCAATACCACACTGAAAACCCTGGATTCTTTTGGTGGTGGCAGCTTTGGCGCGCAGATGTCCGCAGCAGCCCCGGTCTTTACGCCCGAAGACCGCGCCAGCTCCGACCTTGCCGCGATCCTTTACACCTCTGGCACCACGGGCCGGTCCAAGGGGGCGATGCTGACCCATGCGAACCTTCTGTCAAATGCCGCGACGCTGGGCGATCTGTGGCGCTTCACGCGAAATGACGTTCTGCTGCACGCCCTGCCGATCTTTCACACCCATGGCCTGTTCGTCGCCTGCAACACCGTCCTGAAGACCGGCGGAGCGATGATCTTTCTGCCCGGCTTTGACGTGGACACCGTCCTGCGCCTGCTGCCCCAAGCCACTGCGCTGATGGGGGTGCCGACCTTCTACACACGGCTTCTGGACGACGTCCGGTTTACCAGGACGCTCGCGGCGCATCTGCGGGTTTTCATCTCTGGCTCGGCCCCGCTTCTGGCCGAAACCCACCGCAGTTTCGAAGAGCGCACCGGCCACCGCATCCTGGAACGCTACGGGATGACGGAAACCAACATGAACACCTCGAACCCCTATGACGGCGTGCGCCGCGCCGGGACCGTGGGCTTCCCGCTGCCAGGGGTCGAATTGCGCTTGATGGCGGACGGGGTCGAGGTGGCGCCGGGCGCCGTGGGTGGCATTGAGGTGCGCGGCCCGAACGTCTTTGCCGGCTACTGGCAGATGCCGGAAAAGACCGCCTGCGAACTGCGCCCCGACGGCTGGTTCATCACCGGCGACCTGGCTCAGCGCGATGCGGACGGCTATGTGCAGATTGTCGGGCGGGCGAAGGACCTGGTGATCTCGGGCGGGTTCAACATCTATCCCATCGAAGTCGAGATGGTGCTCGACGAACAGCCCGGCGTGCTGGAAAGCGCCGTGATTGGTCTGCCGCATCCGGATTTCGGCGAGGCGGTGTTTGCCGTGC
>JAYTQA010000511.1:0-2406 GCA_043746955.1 bacterium
GCAGCCGCCTTCGCTCAAGCGGTTGCGGCGTGACCGGCGACGGCCCGATCCCTTGGCGGGGATCTTTGACGCAGAGGTCGTGGCCATGCTGGAAGCGGCACCGGGGTTGCGATCCGTGGCAGTTCTCGGGGAGGTCCTCCGTCGCCACCCGGAACTTGGCGAGGGAATCCGGCGGACTCTGGAACGCCGCATCAGCCATTGGCGGGCCCTGCACGGCGCTGAGCGGGAGGTCATTTTCCGCCAGGTCCAGGAACCTGGCCGCATGGGTCTGTCGGACTTCACTGACATGGCTGATCTGGGCGTCACCGTCGGGGGCCAGCCCTTGATCCATCGGCTCTATCACTTCCGGCTGGCTTATAGCGGCTTCGAGCATGTCCATGTTGTATTGGGTGGCGAGAGCTTCGTGGCCTTGGCCGAAGGCTTGCAGAATGCCCTTTGGGCACTGGGCGGTGCTCCCCGCGAGCATCGCAGTGACAGCCTCTCGGCCGCGTTCCGCAACTTTGAACGCGACGCAGCCACCGACTGGACGCTGCGCTACGAAGCCCTGTGCACCCATTACGCCATGGCGCCGAGCCGCAACAACCGCGGTGTCGCGCATGAGAATGGTGCAATCGAGGGGCCGCATGGGCATCTGAAGCGGGCTATCGCGGATGCCATATTGCTGCGCGGGACGCCCGACTTCGGCGATCTTGCCGCCTACCGCCGATTCCTTGATGAGTTCTGCGGTCGTAAGCGGCGCCCACAATCGCAAGCGCATCGACGCCGAGCGCGCGGTGCTGCAGCCGTTGCCGACCCGCCGCACCACGGCCCATCGTTTCTTTGGCGCCGAAGAGACCCATGTCACCGTCACCTCGTCCGGCGGGTTCATCCTCAGGCGGGTCTTCTACACCGTCCAGCCTTGCCAGAACGGGCCCGCCTGATCGGCCACCGCCTGCGCGTCAAGCTGCATGATGACAGGCTCGACCTTTACCTCGGAGCCACCCATCTGCTGACCCTGCCGCGCGGCCGGGGCTAGGGTGACGCCAGGTGCTGCCACGTGGTGGATTACCGTCATGTGATCCACGCCCTGCGGCGCAAACCGATGGCGCACAATTGGGGGCACTGCCCGGTCTGGTCTGCCGCGATCAGCTGTTTTCGCGCCGATTTCAACGATCTCCGGGCCTACCGCCAGCTTTACAAAGCCGCCAGGGCAGCCCTGCCCGCGAAGGCGGCCTGCAAGCTCACCGTCGACGCGGCGCGTCTGACCCTATCGACGCGGCGCGTCTGAACCTGTTGCTCAATGAACTGCGCCTTGCAGCCTTCAACAGATCGGGCAGTCTTCAACAGATCGGGCAGTCTTCAACAGATCGGGCCATCAAGCACCTGTGGTCCGCCTTCACCGAACCGGCCGACAAGGAAGGCTGGCCCGCCGCGCGCCTGCTTGCCGCCCGCGCCGAACACGCGATCGCTGAACGCGGGCGTTCGCCATCGGGCTTGAACCGGTGGCACCTTCGATGGCTCACCGGATCGAGCGCCACCTCGCCGAAGCCCGCCTGCCGCCGGGCAAGGCCCTGTCCGGCTTCAACTTCCCAGCTTTGACTTCGGGGCCGTTCCGTTCGTCGGGCAAACCGTCTCCCGGACTGTTTGCTGATCCTCCGCACTTTCCAAAGCCCGGGTCATGGCGCTTGTCGCCGGAGACAGCTGGCTCGAGACCGGCGCCAACCTGATCCTGTTCGGCCCGCCCGGCGGCGGCAAAACCCATCTGGCCGCCGCCATCGGCCCCGGCCAGACCGAGAATGGCCAGACCGAGAATGGCCTGATCGCGAATGGCCTCATCGCGAATGGCCTCATCGAGAATGGCCTCATCGAGAATGGCCCCACCCCGAAAACCGGGCGTGTCCTCGTCACCCGCACCACCGATCTGGTCCAGAAACTGCAGGTCGCGCGGCGCGAGATCGCCCTCGAGGCCGCCATCGCCCGCCTCGACAAATACCACCTGCTCATCCTGGATGACCTCGCCTGCGTCACCAGGGACCCGCCCGAAACCAGCGTCCGGTTTGAACTGATCAGCGCCCGCTACGAACACCGCTCGATCGCCATCACCGCAAATCAGCCGTTCGGCGATGGGACCCGGATATTCCCCGACCCGGCGATGACCCTGGCCGCCACAGACAGGCTGGTGCACCATTCCACCATCCTCGAACTCAACGTCGAAAGCTGCCGCAGGCGCGAAGCCCTCGGCCACCAACGAGGGCCAGGCCGGCCAGCCTCCCGCGCGACACTCAAAACCCAAGCTGACTGACGCGCCGCGCCAATCACACCCAAAACACCCCTTGCGCGCGACACCCAAAACACCCCTTGCGCGCGACACCCAAAACCGCAATCCTAAACCCGCAGCGACACACGATCACCATCCCGATTGTCGCG
>JAYTQA010000512.1:0-2402 GCA_043746955.1 bacterium
TGATGGTGGGCGGTCCGCGGCACCTGAACCAATTGCGCGATCACGCGCGCGAGATCGCGCCTTCGTTAGGATACGACGTATTTGATCACAGGGCTATCAAAGAGACGCGGGGAAAAATAGGCTCCCGCCGCGCGTTTGGAGATTTCGCCCACTGTCGGATAGGGTGCGACCATGCCCGCGACCGCCGAAAGCTTGACCCTGGCAGACAGGGCGAGCGCCCAAAGGCCGATATGGTCACCGGCGTGGGGCGCCACAAGGGTCACGCCAACCGGTCGGCCTTGGTGGATCATCAGCTTCAGGAACCCCTCGGTGGCGCCATCGGTCACGGCGCGGTCCATGGCCTGAAGGTCGACGCGCTGGACGGTCAGGGCAGCGCCATGGGCCTTTTGCGCCTCGGCCTCAGTCAGGCCGATCTGGGCAAGTTCGGGGTCGGTGTAGGTCACGCGGGGGATCGGGGCTGTGGCCTTGGCTGGCAGGCCAAACACCACCTGCCGCAGCACGATCCCCGCATGATAGCCCGCCAGATGGGTGAACTGCCCGCGCCCGGCCACATCGCCAATCGCGAAGATGCGGGGGTTGCTGGTGCGCAATCTGTCATTCACCACTACCCCGGCTTGATTCACCGCAACCCCTGCGGCCGCTGGGTCAAGCCGCGCAAGCGCCGCTTTGCGCCCGAGGGCCACCAGCAGGTGGCTGCCGTGCAGCGTGGCACCATCGGACAAAGTCAGCAGAAAGCCGTCCGGCGCGGGTGCCACAGCTACCGCCATCCTGCCCTCGACCAGCGTCACACCCTCGGCCCGCAAGCCCGTGGTGACCAATGCAACAGCCTGCGCGTCGTCCCGCGCCATTATCCGGCTGCGCGACACCAGTGTGACCTCTGCGCCAAGTCGCCGGTGCGCCTGCGCAAGTTCAACGGACACCGGGCCGCCGCCCAAGATCACGAGGTGCCGGGGTTGTTCGGTCAGGGTAAAGATCGTCTCATTGGTATGGTAGGGCACATCGGCCAGTCCGGGCAGGTCAGGCACCACCGGGTGTGCGCCGGTGGCGATGATAAAGCGGCGGGCAGTGATGACTTCGCCTGCCACCTCGATCCGGTCTGGCCCGGTGAACCGCGCCCAATCGCGGATGACGCGCACGCCCAAGCCTTCAAACCGCGCCTGACTGTCCATCGGTGCGATCTCGGCTATGGCACCTCGCACATGCGCCATTACTGCGGCGAAATCGACCACGGGCTCGGCCCCCGCAACCCCCAAGCCGCCCATTCGCGTCGCTTGCGCCCGCGAGGCCGCGGCCAACATCGCTTTGGAGGGCACGCAGCCAAAGTTGAGGCAATCGCCCCCCATGGCCCTGCCCTCGATCAGCGTGACGCGGGTGCCCAGTTGCGCGGCACCTGACGCCAACACCAGCCCGGCAGAGCCTGCGCCGATGATGCAAAGGTCGGTCGAGTATTGCGCCATCCTAACCCTTTCGGCGGTTGAACAGCTTGATCATCAGGGGTGCCATCGCCAGCAGCACCAACCCCAGCAGCGGCAGGCCAAATTCTCGCGTCAACAGAATATGCAGGTCGGGATGCTCGCCACGTGCAAACACCACACCCAAACCTGCGCCAAGCTGGGTATAGATCACATCTGCCGGGATGATGCCGATGAATGTCGTGGCAGCAAAGGTCCAGAACCGCACACCCACCAGTGCCGGCACCAGATTGGCCACGAAAAACGGCATGACCGGGATCAGCCGCATGGTCAAAAGCACGGTCACCTGGTTCTCTTTCAACGCCTGTTGCAGGCGGGCGACAGCGCCGCCCCGCGCCTCGATCCGCTCCGCCAGTTCGTGACCAAAGCCGGTGCGCGCGGCAGAAAACACGATGACAGCCCCTAAAGTCGCCGCCACCACGTTGTAAATCACTCCGGGAAACAGCCCGAACAGAAAGCCCCCCGACAACGTCAGCACGATGGCCCCGGGGATAGAGACCACGACGACCAGCGCATAAATCACGATGAATGCCACGCTGGTCGCCAGATAATGCCCGTCGCGCAGGGCCAGCAGGTTTAGGCGGTTCTGTGCCAGCCGGTCAAAGCTGAGCCAATGGCGGAAAAACACCAACGCCACCACGGCTGCGAGCGCGATGACAATGATTGGAGCCCGGCGCAACATGCGGGACGCGAAGGTCGGGGTCGGGCTCATGCGGATCTGCTTTCTTGGTCTGCGCCACTTGACAGTCAACATAGCTTTATTGCCACAACCGTCACGCGGGCATTCTTGCGCAACAGGGCTGGATCGGCAAAAAGGTGACGACACGGGTCTGCGGCCAGTGGCAGCCACCCGGATCGGCCCGGGCGACAGAAATGTTGCAGCCGGGTGCCGCCTGTCGTTGACTTAGGCCAAAACCCTCCGTAAGGGAC
>JAYTQA010000513.1:0-2401 GCA_043746955.1 bacterium
CCCTCGGCAATCGAGGCGCTTGGCCGCCAGCAGAAAGAGCGTTTCGACAAAAGGGGCCAGATGGGGCTGCCCGTCAGTTCGATGTCGGGCGGCAATCAGCAAAAGGTGCTTCTTGCCAAATGGCTGGTGAAAGAGCCGCGCGTTTTCATTGTTGACGAGCCGACCCGCGGGGTCGATGTGGGCGCCAAGATGGCGATCTATGAGATCATCCGAAAACTGGCGGCCTCGGGCATCAGCGTGATCGTCATCTCATCAGAGCTTGAAGAGGTGCTGGGCCTTTGCCACCGGGTTCTTGTCATGGCGGGCGGGCGGTTGCAGGGCAATCTTACCCGTGCCGAGGCCACGCCGGAACGGGTCATGTCGCTGGCGGTGCCTGGCAGAAGTGGGGAGAATTGAGATGGCGGTTCTGGATCAGACCGAATTGAAAACAGGCGCAAGGCTTCCAAAAGGAAGGGGGAATGCTGTGATGAACGTCTTCAAAGCAGTGCAAAGATATACCTCGGGACCGCTCATCGGGTTGATCCTTGTCTGTATCGTGTTCTCAGCAACGTCGCCCCATTTCCTGACGGTGCGCAACGTCTCCAACATCTTCTCGCAGATGTCCGAGATCGGCATCATGGCGGCGGGCGCGGCGCTGGTGATCATCATCGGCGGGATTGACCTTTCGGTCGGGGCGGTGCTGGCGCTGTCCTTGATGCTGAACGCCTGGCTTTACCGGGACATGGGGGTGCCTTTCGGGCTGTCTGTTCTGGCGGGGCTGGCGCTGGGGGCCTTCGTCGGTCTGGTGAACGGGGTCCTGTCGACCTATGGACGCATCCAGCCCTTTGTGGCCACCCTGGCCACCATGTCGGCCTGTTCGGGCTTTGCGCTTTTCATCACCAACGGCAGTCCGGTCACGGGATTTCCTGCGTGGTTTGGCGAGATCACCTCGACCGGGTTCCTTGGCCTGCCGCTGGAATTCGTCATTCTCATCTCGGTCTATCTGATCGTGGCCTACTGGCTGTATTTCCGGCCCTCGGGCCGGGCGCTTTACGCCATCGGCGGCAATGAAGAGGTCGCCCGACTGTCCGGCATCAATACCCGCCGGACCAAGGTGATGGTCTATGTCACCGCCGGATTCCTTGCCGCCTTGGCCGGGCTGATCGTGGGTTCGCGGCTGGATGCGGCCCATCCCACGGCGGGGGTCAGCGATCTGCTCAGCGTCATTGCCGTGGTCGTTATCGGCGGGGCCAGCCTGTCGGGCGGTTCGGGCGGGATGATGGGCACTTTCATCGGGTTGATGATCATCGGCGTGCTGCGCAACGGGATGGCGCTTTTGAACGTCTCGCCCAATCTGCAACCGGTGGTGATCGGTATTGCCATCATCATCGCCGTGATGCTGGACCGTCGCAGCGTGCAGCGCTGAACCTCCGCCATTCGTGTAAAAAGGAGCGCCAGATGTCGCTTGGTCTAACCATTTCCGATCTGTCGCATCTTGACCGGATCGACGCCGCCATGAAGCGAAACGACCCGCGTGGGCAGTTTGCCGACCTTGGCATGAAAGAGGTCATCATCGCAGAGGACGTCCTTGCGGTCCTGCCCGATGTCGTCGCACGTCACATCGCCGCTGCGGGCAGGCCGGAAAGAGCCGATATCCGCGTGGTGGTTGACCCTGTCACCATTCTGCGAGCCGGCCGCGACCTGAAGGCCGATGTGATCGCGCTTTTGTCACGCAGTCACAACGTCAGCCGGGTCGAGATGGACGACGGCGCCGATGTTCTTCATGCCGACGAGCCCATCCTGGCTTTGGCGGCTGAGCGGGTGAGGGGCGCCGATTGCATCGTCTCGATCGGCGGCGGGACGATCACCGATGTGGCCAAGGTCGCCTCAGTCCGCACCGGTGTGCCGGTTCATGTGGTGATCCAGACGGCGGCTTCGGTCGATGGGTTCACTGACAATTTCTCGGTCGTGTTGCAAAACGGGGTCAAGAAGACCAGCCTCAGCCGTTGGCCCGATGCGGTTCTTGGCGATGTGCGCACCATTGCTGAAGCGCCCCGTCCCATGACGGCTGCCGGAATGGGCGAGATGATGTCGATGTTCTGCGCGCCTGGCGATTGGTATCTGGCCGCGCAGTTGGGGGTTGATGCCTCTTTTACTCCCGTCCTGCTGGAGCTTTTGGCGATCTGCGGAGAGGGGATCGAGGACTGGTCGCGGGGCCTCGCCTCTGGCGATCTGGACAGCGCTGAAAAACTGACACGGGCGCTGGCCTTGCGCGGGATCGTGACGGGCACAGGTGGCACCACGGCGACCCTTTCGGGGATGGAACACCTGTTCAGCCACATGCTTGACATGGTGGCGAGCCAGAGCCATACGCCGATGAGCCAGCATGGCGCACAGGTGGGCGTCGGCTCGGTCATCGCCT
>JAYTQA010000514.1:0-2399 GCA_043746955.1 bacterium
CCGGCAGCCTCCCATTTCTCAAACGGCTCGTTGTCGGACAGATCGCTGTCCCAAAACGCCGTCTCATAATGCGCAAGCGTGTGGGCGCAGCCGAAGAAATGGTTGCCCGGCCCGACCTCGGCAAACGCTTCGACCGCAAGTTCGTCATCGTCAATCTTCACGCCATCCAGATAGGTGTGCAGCGCCCCGCACAGGTCGGCATCCAGCATGAATTTCTCATAGGACATGCTGAGGAGGCCGTCGAGAAAGCCCGCCGAATGCAGAATAAAGTTGGCGCCACAATGGATTGCCGCCAGCATCGACATCGTGCCTTCCATCATCGCCTGGCCGTCGGGCAGTTTGGACGTGGTGAAATTGCCCGAACAGCGCAGCGGCAGGTTCAAGCGCCGCGCCAGCTGGCCGATCACCATCGAGCCGATCGCAGGCTCTGGCGTCCCGAAAGTCGGGCTGCCCGACCGCAGGCTCATCGAGGATAAAAAGTTGCCGAATATCACCGGCGCGCCCTTGCGCTCCAACTGGGTCAGCGCACAACCGGCCATGGTTTCGGCCAGAGATTGCACAATCCCCCCCGCGTTGGTGACCGGCCCCATCGCACCGCCGAGGATGAACGGCACCACCACCGCCGCCTGATTTGCCCGGGCATAAGCCCGCAAGCTCTTGGTCATCGTGCCATCCCAGACCAAAGGTGAATTCACGTTCACATTGCCCAGAATGACGCAATGATCATTCACAAATGGCGCGCCGAACAGCACGCGGCACATCTCGATATTGTCCTCCGAGCGGTCCAGCGCGGTCACCGAGCCCATGAACGGCCGGTCCGACAGAATCATATGGGCCAGAACCATATCCAGATGCCGCTTGTTGACCGGAATGTCGGTCGGCTCGCAAATCGTGCCGCCCGAATGATGGAAATTCGGGCTGCCTTGCGCGAGTTTGATGAAGTTGCGGAAATCCTCCAGCGTGCCGAAGCGCCGGCCCCGGTCAAGGTCCATCACGAACGGGCTGCCATAGGCCGGTGAGAACACCACCGCCTTGCCGCCGATCTGCACCGATTTCAACGGGTTGCGCGCGTGTTGGGTGAAGCTTGCGGGTGCCGAGCGCAGCAGCTCGCGCAAAAGCCCCGGTTCAAACTTGACCAGCACGCCGTCAACCCGCGCGCCCGCCTTGCGCCACATCGCCAGCGCTTCAGGGTCATCGCGGAACTCGATCCCGGTTTCGGCCAGCACCCGGTCGGCGGCAGCTTCGATCCGGAGCAGATTTTCCTCTGACAAAACGTCATAGGTCGGAATGTTGCGCAGGATGAACGGCCGCCCGAGGCCGGTGCCCTTCTTTGACCGCTCCCGCTGGCGGGCCTGCCGCCCTGACCGTTTGACCTCGTTCATCCTGCCCTCCGCTTTAAATCGGTTTGGGTTTGATACGACTCAAACCACCGCTTACCGTCTTGGTTTTGCCGCGCATTTTTCCCGAAAACCGCGTCACACTTTTCGGAAAATGCGCTTTGGCCCAGCAGATGCCTGTCCCAGCCAAAGACTTGGCGCGAACCGACCAAACCTATGTCGTTTCTTGCCCTTTCACTTGGGCAGAAATACTCTCGGGGGGTCTGGGGGGCAGACAGCCCCCCAGCGCCGGTTCAGGTCACCACATTCGGTGCCACCCGCCCGGTAAACCCCGCGATCCCTGCCAAGACATGCGCTGCGCGGATCACCGGGGCCAAAGCCGCTTGCGCGTCATGGTCCAACCCGTCCGGCCCGGCCACATAGCGCTCCAGATAGACCCGCAAGGTCGCGCCCTCGGTCCCGGTGCCCGACAGCCGCAGCACGATTCGGGCGCCATCCGCGAACATGATCCGGCCCCCCTGTTTCAGGCTGACCGAGCCATCGACCGGGTCGGCATAGGCGAAATCGTCGGCGGCAGAGATGGTCATCCCCTCGACCACCTGCCCGGCCAAACCCGCCAATTTGCTGCGCAGCGAGGCGATCATCGCATCGGCTTTCGCCACCTCAATCGCCTCGAAATCATGGCGCGAGTAATAGTTGCGGCCAAACTTCGCCCAGTGGCTTTTCAGAATGTCGGCGACGGTTTCGCCGCGCACCGCCAGAATATTCAGCCACAGCAAGATCGCCCACAGCCCGTCTTTTTCGCGGACATGGTCAGACCCGGTGCCGAAGCTTTCCTCGCCGCACAGCGTCACTTTGCCGGCATCCAACAGGTTGCCAAAGTACTTCCAGCCGGTCGGCGTCTCATACTTGCCAATGCCCAAAGCATCGGCGACCCGGTCGACCGCAGCCGAGGTTGGCATCGAGCGTGCCACCCCTTTCAGGCCAGCCCTGTAGCCCTTGGCCAGATGGGCATTGGCCGCAAGCACCGCCAGACTGTCGGAGGGAGACACATAAATCCCG